>CAIYJU010000135.1 GCA_903926565.1 uncultured Bacteroidales bacterium | reverse complement strand
TAAACACTTAAAAAATAAACACTATTTAAAAAAAACGTATATACGGATGGCCTTTACAATTACAAAAGTTTTTACAGAAAGTTTCATTCAGTATTAAAATTTAATATATACGTTTTTATTTATTAAAGAAAGTTTAACAAGTTAAACTTTACTAAACTGAATTAAACAGAATGAAGCCATGTTATATTAAAGTAAATATTACGTTAAACAGTATTCAGTATCTTAAAAATACTTGTTGTTATTACGAACAAAACAAACGTTATTCATATAAAATGAATGTATTTGTGCCGTTTTCAAGGCGACCAGCAATACTAAATAAAGAAGAATTTGAAATGTATTTTTCGGAAGGAAAAGTGGCACTTTAGCAACTAACTAAAACACAAACAGTTAACTAAACGGGTACAAGTTTAGAATTTGACTATTAACTATTTAGAAAACGTCTTAAAATCGTCTTAATTTCAACAGATAAAACAGCACGTCCGCAAATCGTCCAGCATTTTAAGAACTTTAAACAGTTGACAACCAGCGTATATAACAAACATTAATTACGCAAAATAGTCTCCATTCATAAAAAAAAAGTTTAAAAATAATGTATGATTAATGATTCAAAATTCAAGTATCAAAATGGTTTTACCGTGAAGACGTGACCCTTCCCCGACCCTCCCCTTGAAGGGGAGGGGGGACCCTTTGCCAGCCACAAGATTTATCTTCATTGTGAAACCGCAAGAATCTTCCTTTCATCGATGAAATCGTTTGAAATCCTCGACAAACGTACTCCCTCCCCTTCAAGGGGAGGGTAGGGGAAGGGTCATTTTGCATCAAAGGTCCATCAAATATTATCAACGGTATGATTCCGTTTAATCAATATTTTATTTTGCTTTTTGGCATCTTCGCGGCAACTTTTATAAAAGATAAACCTGAATCCAACAGCCTGCAAAATTACAACTATTTTAACTTCTTAATCAACGCCCCCCATTTCTTATCCACTTCAAAGAAATGTTTCAGGTAGTAATTCCCGAAGAGGAAGTGTGCCTTGATGACCTCAATGCCTTGCGCAGCCATGCTTGCAAAGAAATTTTCGATCATGTTTGATGCGATTCCCTTTCCCTGGAGGGACGAAGTAACCACGAGCCCGTCGAGCAGGATATTGTGATCTTCAATATACCGGTAGGTGATGCCGCCAACGATCTTCTCGTTCTCGTCTGTGAGCACATACTGATGGTCGGAACCTGTGATCTCCTTCGGATACTTCTCCCGGAAGAAGAGCTGGTACAGTTGCCCGATCTCACGCGCTGCAATGGGCTCCCTGAGTGTGTAACTCCGGCCCGACTTGTCTTCCAGCGGAAACCGGACCACCAGGTGCGCCTGCTGGCTTTCACCAACTTTCATGAAATCAAACCCGTGTTCTCCCTGTAACCGGGGAAATACCATCCGGCTGAAGATGTTCTTGTCATCATGATCCTCCAGGCCCGACTGCAGATCGGAAAGTTCGACCAGCTGAATGGCGAGTCCTTCAGGTTTTTCAGCCATCCGGGATAAAAGCCTCTCAAAAGCAGCCAGTGTCGCTTCTGCGGCATCTGAAAAATAGGTGTGACGGTAAAGAAAATACCGCAGGAGCTCCGGATTCGACGGCAGTTTATACAGTTCGAGCAGCTCAAGGCAGGTCTGTTCCCTGCCGTCAGCAGTGGTTAGCGGGTTCATCCTGTACCAGTCCTGGTACTGGTCTATTGCACTGAAAAGAGCAACCGGAAGATAGTATTGTTTTATGGTAACATTCAGATAATGATCGAGATGAGAACGGAAGTCTGTTGAGGTAAAACATGCCAGTGAAGACGACCGCAGGTCATGCTGCAACTTCTCCAGGAATTTTGTTGCCTCTTCTTTCCCGAGTGCTTCAACACAACCGTCGAAAATCCAGTTGACGGAGAGCTGATTTGTGCACCATGGGTAAATGGACCCGGTCTTGCAATAAAAATCCTGGACCATCGGTTCAACAAGCGATAAGGTGCCGGCATATTGGGACCAGCCGGCGAGTGACAGAATTACGGCGCTTTCCCTGAAATCCATCTGGGGAATCGCAACATTGGACGGGGAGATTGTCCCCGGAACAATTTGATATCCGCTGTGATGCCAGGCTTTGAAGATGACCACAAACGACTTGATGAAGATCTTTTTCCATTCATTGCCCCTGATGAAGCCAGATGAACGGTGAATTTCAGACAACTCCCGGATCTTATCCCACGCGGTCAGCCCGCCGATATATTGTGTGGTAAGTACACCCAGGTTCGGCCTGCTGCTGCCAAGGATCGGCGCAACCGCCGGCCCGTCGGGGAATCCAGCCAGTGAGGCGAGCCAGTAAAATGTCTCAGGTTTTGGTCTGAAATCAGGGTTTTCGCTCAATACGATATGCAGGTCGAAGTGCTTGCCTTCACGGGTGTTGATCGATAACCGGTAATGTTTGAACTCTTTGAACGCCAGCAGCCGCAGCACCCAGATGCCGTTGTCGGGCACCTGCTCCAGCTCAAAATCCCGCTCGTTGAAGGTGAGGATGATGCTCTCTTTGAGAAAGGTGGTTGATTGAAAGATGTGCGTGATCCGGTTTTTTTCGCCATCCGATATGCCGTGCTCGAAAACAAGCCTTGACTTCCATTCATGCGTTGGATAACTTTTGGATATCTGTCCGACCTCCTTTTCAAAAACTGCAGCCAGCGAGTAAAAATAAGTTTCGGCCAGCTTAGAGAGAAATTCATCCTCCTTGTGAAGGATCCACCGCGACAGTTCAGCCCGAACCGGAACATAGTAGTCGAGGTGCAGCACTGCGAAGTTATAGAGCATCCTCAGCACATCCTCAAACGCCTGCCGGTGTTTTTTTGAAGCCGGCCATTTCAGGTGGGTACGGTAATAGTAGAGCCGCTGTTTTAATGCGTCAAGCCTGTGTTTCCCGAAGTTTCCCGAGGCAATTTCCCGGATCGATTTTTCGTTGAGGAACGACAGCCCGGATTCGATAAAGGAGGGCATGAACTGAATATCCTCCGGATTCGGCACCTTCAGCAGGATCAGCCGGTAGGCAAAACAACGGATCTCCTCATCGGGATGATAAGCCAGCGCTTCGAGGCGATGCCGGATGACATAAGCGAGTCGTGGCTCGGCGTGCCGAAGGATTTTTCCAAGCTCTTCGATTGCCTTGTACGCTTCATCGGCCGGCCGGAAGTAGATGCTGAAAACCAGCCTGTTCACATCGATTAGCTGCTGGTCTCGTATGGATTTGAGAACAGGGAATCCTGCCGGATCGAGTTGCTTAAACCCGGGAAGATATACATGGGCAGAGATGCCTTTCATGGGAAGGTCCCAT
Source organism: uncultured Bacteroidales bacterium (assembly GCA_903926565.1). GTDB lineage: Bacteria > Bacteroidota > Bacteroidia > Bacteroidales > FEN-979 > CAIVAT01. The sequence continues at coordinate 72,168 of CAIYJU010000135.1, read as the reverse complement.
CCCTCTTTAACAGGGAAGAAGGCCACCATCGCCGGGTTTCCGGTCCATATTTTCGGCTGTTTTGTAAACATGCCGATATCGAGTATGGAGGATTCAATGTGGTATTTCAAATGGCCGATCTGGAACCACATCCCTTTCAGTTTACGTATGACCAGTACAGCACCGTTGTTGCGGTTGACCAACCGGTTGTGCTGGTAGGTGATGTCGGTTTCAAGGATTCCCAGGTCACGGAAAAACCATTTCGGGATGGAGATGGTAAAGTCACCTGCATCAATCTGAACTGTTTTGCTGAGATATAACGATTCGATGATGCCCTTGAAATTGGCTTCAATGGATTTGCGGTTAAAGGATCCTTTCGGGGTAAGTTCACCCTTCTCCGCACTGAAGTCCCGGTCGAGCAGGGTGAAGTTGATCACCCGTTCGTAGGGAGCAACATCTGCATTGGCCGCCATGACGATCTGGTGGAAATACTCATACAAATTATTTTCTTTGAGGGAGTTGTATATCCCGTCTGATTTGTCCGGTACAATCAGCAGCACATTGTAGGGGCGGTTATCGCCAACCAGGAAAACATTTTTAATTCCGGGTACTTTATAGAATTTCTTTTCAATTACCTGCGGGGCGACGGTTTGCCCGCGGTTGTTTTTATAGATGTCTTTTAACCGGTCAACGATCTGGTAGTATCCATCCCTGGAAACGTTAAACACATCGCCGGTTGAAAGCCAGGTGTCATGTTCCTCAGACACAGGCCAGGGGATGATATCGCCCGGTCCTGCCATTTCGAGGTACCTTCCGATGTAATGCCCGCTGATTTCGAGTTCGGAACCATTGCCAAGCCGGGTATTCACTCCCGGGAGCGGAACGCCAACAGAGAACTCCTTATACCTGCCGGGAGGGGTCATGGTGATGCCCCCGGTGGCCTCCGTCATGCCAAAGCCGCTGTTGAGATGAATGCCGTAGTTGTTGAAAAACCGGAAGACTTCAGGATCAAGATAGCCGGCAGCCGACAGGCCCCAGTGCAATCTCTTGCCAACCACTTCCCGAATAGCTTTTTCCTGCAGATCATGGCTTTCAAGGGCGCTGATCTTCTCCTGGCAGCGTTCAAAAAGTTCCTGCCACCGCAGGGGGATGCTGATAAAACCGGAAGGATTTATTTTTGTAAAAAGTGTGAGCAGGGTCTCCGACGAAGTGTTTCCGGCAAAGATGTAGGTGCCGTTCCAGAAGATGGCGCCGGTCATCTCCAGGTACCGCCCGAAGGTGTGAAACAGCGGGAGGTAGGAGAGGAACACCTCATTCCCGACCTCAGGAAGGGCTGCGGCACGGGCAAATCTTTTGGAAACAATGTTGTAAATGGAGAAGGAAACACCCTTTGGCAAACCGGTGCTTCCCGAGGTGAACATGGTCGTGGCAACCTGGTTGTTCGGAATCATCGGCAATTTGCCAAGGATTGCATCCATATCCCAGCGGGAGATTTTTTTACACTCCTCAACGAGGAAAGGGATGTTACGGGTTTTAGGGGTCGCCGGCAGCAATGAAAATATCGTGAATCTGATCTCCGTTTTTTCACGGATTTTCTGAAGCGTCTGAAGCCGCTCCTCTGTATCAGCAAGGGCAATGTTGATCTTCAGCTCCTCAAAAATGGGAAGCAGCACATCGATCCGGAAATGAGGGCTCAGTGGCGTGTCATAGATGTTGAACATCAGGCAGGCCAGGTCGGTGCATGCGCCTTCAAGGCTGTTCTCAGTGTAAAATGCGACCCTGGGTGCCGCTTCCGCGGTTTTATAGAAAAGACTTGCTATCTCACGGAGGTGCCGGTAGATCTGCTCATAACTCCAGTCAACGGCATTGGCCGTGGTCATATCTTTAAACAATACCTGGTTTGGATGTTCGGCAACGCGCTGCTCCATCATCTCGAGGAGGCCGTAGTTTGCGTGCTGAATGACACGGAAGACAACTTCAGTCCATCTCCGCCGGTTCTCATCGGATTCCAGCGCCTGGAGGAATGCCGGTTTTTTGGTGATGTTCAGGAAGTTAAACCAGAATCCGCGTGGGTATAAACCGGCCTCTTGTTCATCAAAAACCCTGGAGGATTCCTGAACAATCTTAAATGCAATATGCGGGTCAGTTGGATTGGTGTGAGCTGTGATGTTCCAGCTTTCGAGGAACGATTCTAGTTTCAACATGCCAGGTACATAATTCCTTATGAGCAAGGTTTATCTTCTCTTTACAGGAGGTTTTGACAAATTTACTGATTTCCGGTAAAAATATTCGAATAATATTCCTGTAAACTGATCACCTTTTCTTCTTTTTCTGATTAAGCAGTAATTCGCAGGGTTAAGCAATTTTGCTTTGTATCCGGCCAAAATATCGTCTAACCTCTCTGTGGTTCTCCGTGTCTTCTCCTTTTACCTCTGTGTAATAAAAAGAATTACACGGAGAACCACAGAGAAGTCACAGAGAACCACAGAGAAAAATTAATTGTTATGGAAACTAATCGGATTACAGAAAGAATTATCGGCTGCGCAATTGAAGTGCACAAGCATTTGGGACCGGGTTTGCTGGAATCGGCTTATGAAGAGTGCCTGGTTTATGAATTACAAAACACCGGGCTAAACGTAGTCAGGCAGCGACCTGTACCAGTCATTTATAAGGATATTCATCTGGATTATGGTTACCGGATCGATCTCCTTGTTGAAAATACCGTAATTATTGAACTTAAAGCGGTGGAACTCATCTCTCCCGTTCATGAAGCCCAAATACTTACCTACATGAAATTTGCACATAAAAGCATTGGTCTGTTAATAAACTTTAATGTAGCCTTGCTCAAAAATGGATTAAAAAGGTACCGAATGTAAAGCTCTGTGGTTCTCCTTTTCACCTCCTTTTAACTCTGTGTAATAAAAAGAATTACACGGAGAACCACGGAGGAGACACGGAGGACCACAGAGAAAAATAACCCTAAACTAATGTTTATCCATTGATAAACTGATCACCAATCAGCCGGTCAGAGGCATGATTGAGATACACCTTTGAAAGCCAGGAATTACAACCGGATAATTTTCGCCATTTCAGTTTTACCTCCGGCGCTTACCCTGATAATATAGATTCCTGCAGGTTGTTCTGCCAGGGAAAGCGAATATTTTCCCGTTCCTGGTAATTCAGTATTTAAAATGTTCTCTCCATGCATCCCATATATCTGCACCTTTATCGGGGTATTTTCAATTTCACCTTTTATTTCGAGAGAGAATTCTCCGGAGGTTGGATTCGGATAAGTCGTGAAGAGGGATTGGGCTGAGTTAAGCTGTGTTTCCGCTTCTCCTGTTAGCACAGGAATGGCAGGAATTGGTGCAGGATAACAAAACTGGTTGTTGGGAGTAATATAACCATGCATATATCCTCCGGCATTAACTGTTGTTCCCGGCAGATAAATGATGTTCTGACCGGCGATCATGGTAACGCTGCCTCCGTTATCGACAACAAAGGTCGTTCCTCCACCTGCAACATTAATTGTCTGGGTTGCGTTGTAACAACTTGATTGTCCGGTTCCGATGAACTCATTTTGAGTAACCTGGATGGCCGGAATCCCTACTGTGATTGTTCCTGATGGTGTTGTTGCCAATACTCCCAGCGTTGCTCTGATATCAGCTGAACCACTGGCATGAGCCGAGAATATTGCACTCTTCCCATCGGGAGCGGAGACAAGGTCACCTGCCTGTATATTGCCGGTGATGTTTTCAAGAATCCAGCTGGTTGGTGCTATATTTGCGGTGTAGTTGCCCGAAGCATCCCTGGTAATCGCATATGCCGACAATGTATTACCCGATGAGAGCAACTGTGCCTGAACCACAGTCCCGGTTCCGTTTGCCGAAGTTTCAACGGCAATTGTGGCTGCTGCTCCGGGTGTTACGGTGATAAAACCTGATGGGAATGCAGGCAATACTCCGAAGGTGGCTTTAATGTCAGCAATACCAGTCAGATGGCCTGTGAAAATCGCACTCTTATTGTTAACTGCCGCAACAAGATCACCCGCCACAACACCGCCTGAAATGTTTTCCAGTATCCAGGAGGCTGGTGATATATTGGCTACGAAATTGTTTGAAGCATCTCTGGTGATGGCAAATATGCTGATCGACGACCCTGAGGCCAGAGATTGTGCAGGAACGACAGTTCCCGAACCGTTTGCAGCCGTTTCTGCCCTCACTTTTGCTGCCGCGCCCGGTGTGACGGTAATGATTCCTGTCGCAGTTGGAACCAGTGCCCCGGAAGTTACCTTGATATCCAGTGCCCCGGTAACATGACCTGTAAAAGTTGCACTTTTCCCGCCAGGAGCAACTACCACATCACCTGCCACAATACCACCTGAAATGTTCTCAAGTATCCACGAGGTCGGTGATATATTGGCCACGAAATTGTTTGACGCATCCCTTGTGATGGCAAATATGCTAATCGAAGAACCTGAGGCCACTGATTGTGCCGGAACAACTGTTCCCGACCCGTTTGCAGCCGTTTCTGCCCTCACTTTTGTTGCAGAGCCCGCCGTGATCGTTAAGATACCTGTCGCCGTTGGTACAAGCGCTCCGAAAGTTGATTTGATATCCACTGTTCCGATTGCATGACCAGTGAAAACTGCACTTTTTCCGCCAGGTGCAACCACCAGGTCCCCTGCAACAACTCCGCCCGAAATGTTCTCCAATATCCAGGAGGTTGGTGATATATTTGCCACGAAATTGTTTAAAGCATCCCTGGTTATAGCATAGATAGTGATCGATGATCCTGACACCAGTATTTGTGCCGGAACAACTGTTCCTGAGCCATTCGCAGCTGTTTCTACCCTTATTTTTACCGGGGTGCCCGGGGTGACGGTAATGATCCCGGTCGCTGTTTGTGCCAATACTCCGGAAGTTACCCTGATATCAGCTGAACCAACTAAATGCGCTGTAAATGCAGCGCTTTTCCCATCGGGTGCGATCACCATGTCCCCCTGCACTACTCCGCCGGAAAGGTTCTCCAGAATCCATGTGGCTGGTGATACATTAGCAATAAAATTGTTTGAAGCATCCCTGGTTATGGCATATACTATCATGGAAGACCCTGAAGCCAGGGTTTGCGAGGGAACAACGACCCCGGTGCCATTCGCCAGTGTCTCTGCACTGATCTTTGCCGAGATGCCTGGTGTGACAGTAATAGCCCCGGATGGTGTCGCCACCAGAATTCCTGATGTTGCAGCTATTTTTGTACTACCCACAATATGACCTGTAAACACAGCACTCTTACCATCAACGGCTGGTACCAGATCCCCTCCAACAACTCCCCCGGATATGTTTTCCAGTGTCCAGGCAGTGGCAGAAATGTTCGCAACAAAGTTATCTGAGGCATCCCTTGCTACCGCGTAAACCGTGATTGATGACCCGGAAACCAGTGATTGTGATGCAACGATACTCCCTGTTCCGTTGGCTGCAGTCTCCACATTTACCTTTACCGGCTGTGCAGGATTCACTGCCAGGGTCTGTGCATTAGACTCTCCACCACCACCAGAGCTGAATACGGTGACAGGAAATGCGCCTGAAACAAGCAAATCCCCTGTGGGAATTAATGCAGTTAACTGGGTTGAACTGACAAAAGTGGTTGTTCTGTTTAAGCCGTTTAAACGTACTGTTGATTTCCCATTGATGAAATTGGTACCGTTGACAATAAGGGTAAATGCCGGATTACCTACTGTGACAGCTGCGGGGCTGATATTCGAAGTTGAGGGCGAAATTGTATTACCGATGCGATTGTTTGTGTCTGATGCGGTCCACCTCGAAAAATCATTGACACCTGCAACGCTTACCGTCAGCAACGCCGGGTTTACGATGCCCCCGATATTGTTCCAGGTCAGGCCATTGTCGTTTGACCTGTAAAGTTCAAATATATCCGGATTTTGACCATTTACTTCAGATACGTCGTAATGAAATACGAACCCTGCATTCAATCCCGTGTTTGTGGCAGGAGTGATCTCATAATAGCGATTGATGGAACTGTGGCCGCCGCCCAATGATGCAACTCCTGTTTTACGCAACACGGTTGTGCTGCCTGGTGCCACACCGTTTAATAAGATATCTGCGCCAATATTCCCGAATGTAACCGTCCCGGTTGTGGCATTGATGGTACGGGTCGTGGTCATGTTTCCTACAACCGGCTGCCCTGCCGGTTCTGAAATGGTTCCGGCTGGCCCGAGCAGGATTGAGTTGGTGCCGGTAACCAGCGTGCCGTTTAATATCGTCAGTGCGCTGCTGATTGAAACATCTCCCGACAGGGAAATTCCGCTTGCACGGTTCAGTGTGAGTGCATTCAGGGTGATGTTCGGCAGTGTTGTAGTTGCGCCTGATCCTCCGATCAGGATGGTTGAGGATGAACCGCCCAGCAAAGAGCCACTTCCAGTTGCAAGTGCCCCATTCATGAAGAGTGTATGGGGTCCCAGGGAAAACACTCCGCCTGAAAGCGTGAGTGTCCCGTTTACAGTCTCATCTGCAAGTATTGTGACTCCGGCAGCATTGGCAACTGAAAGGTTGAAAAACGATGAACCGTTCATGGTTTGCAGGCTGCTGCCGTTCAGCGTGAAAGTACTTATTCCTTCAATGAAGGTCCCGTTGTTTACCCAGTTTCCTTTTAATGTATGTGAGAACGAACCGGCGTCGAATGAGGTCCCGGATCCGATCGTAAAGTTCCCGCCAATCGCCAGGTCGCCCGAAGCTGATGGCGCAACACTCCCTGTGAAGGAGAAGTTCCCATTGATGGTATTCACCCCGGCGAGGATCGGTATCCCCGATCCTGAAAGTGAAAGATGGTGGTAGATCGCTGGTACGAGTGTTTGCGAAGTGCCTGTGTAATTGACCGTATTGCCTGCCGCGGTGGCGTTGAGACCTGTAATGCCGGCAACTCCGCCGATGTTCAGGCTGCCGGTCACACCCTGCACCAGGGTACCTGGCCCGTTTAAATCAAGTGAGCTGGTGATTGTCCCGTTGTTCGTAAGTACAGCTCCGGTACCGACATTAAGGGTGGCGGCACTGATCGTACCATTGTTCGAATTTACTGCCCCGTTCAGGTTCAGTATGGACACACCGGAGAAGTCAATACCCACGTTGTTTGTCAGGGTTCCTGCTACTGTAACGGTTCCTGAACCCGATTTTATGCCACTGCCGCTCAACGTTAAATTGTTGAAGGCGAATGCAGGAACGGGTTGAGACCCTCCGTTGAAGTCAATGGTACTGCCGGTTAGCGTATGTCCGGATGCAGTTCCGGGGGTGAAGGTTCCCATTATGCCAATGATGCCTGATGCGGCAAGTGTCTTGCTGAAGTTGCTGAAAATCAGATTTCCATAACCTGATGCCAGGATATTTTGCCCGGCACTTCCCTGGTTGTAGCTGACTGTGCCGCTGCCTCCACTTGTCAGGGTGCCTGCGCCTGTCACAATTCCATTCAGAGTTAAAGTGTTGTTGCCGATCGAAATCGTTCCCAGTGCCAGGCTGAACGTATTATTCACTGTCAGGGAATTATTCAGCGTAAGTGTGCTGCTGACTTTGTTAATTGTGAGATTGTTGAGCGTTTCTCCTCCCGGCGTAGTAAGTGCCTGGGAACCTGAACCATTGAAGGTAATGGTGTTGCCTCCTGGAACAAATGTCCCGTTGTTGGACCAATCTCCGCCCAGGGAAAGATTTAGCCCGTTGCCATTAAAAGTAGTTCCCGACTGGATTGTGACATTCCCGACGACATTTAAACCTGAAGTAACCAATTGGGCTGTTGGCTTTGTGGCTTGCGAAGTTGTATTTGAAATAAAAAGATTACCAATTGGCCGGAGGCTTTGAATCCGGATCACCTGTGCATTTAAGGTGTTCGCATCTCCGATCTGGAGAACTCCTCCGGTGACGTTGGCAACCGACGATGCATTCAAAAAATCTGAAGGTGCACTGGTTGCATTTCTGATCACGATGGTTCCACCCGACATGGTAAAGGTTGAACCAACAGCACCAAGGTCAAAACCCGCAAATGTCGGATCTGTTGAGCCTTGTCCGACTACCGTAACAATGCCTCCGCTCTGGGTATAGGAGGTTGTTTGTGTTGAGTTGTTGCGTGTCAGCTGTCCTGCAATGTTGAGGATACCCCCGTCGATGATGATCGAAGAACCTGTGTAGTAGGCGAACGAGTTGTCAACCCCGGTTCCAATATTATATGTTCCCGTCGAAAGTCTTAACAGGCCCTTGTTGGAAATTCCTCCTGCCTGGGCATTCACTGTCACATTTGGATTATTCAGCCAAAATCCGGCAGTAGGATCTATGGTGTAAGCCGGGCCGGTGAAAAACGTGTTGGTGAAGGTGAATGTCCCGGAAATCTTGAATGTCCCATTGACAATTGTGAGGAAAGGGTCGGGGGCGCTGAAATTTGAAGCAAGAACTTCGAGCGTGTTATTGATGCTTGTTCCCATGTTCAGCCTGATGAGGTTGAAGTTGTTCAACCCTGTTCCGGTTATCGTCTGGTTGCCATTCCTGATAAAAGTAACAGTTGAGGTGCTTCCGGTGAATGTTCCGTTGTTTGTCCAGTTACCCTCCAGGCTAAGAATATTGGCCCCTCCGTCAAGTGTGCCTCCTGATAAAACCAAGATGTTACCGGTTACCGTTAAATTTCTTGTTAGCGTTGTAGTGCCGCTGTTGATCGACAAATTGTTGAAACTGATATTTGTATTGTTGGGGATTGAATTGGTCCCGGTAAAAGCGATGGTGCCAGTCCCCGGAGTCCAGGTGCCGAGCCTTCCGAGTATAATCCCGTCACAAACAAGGGTGCCCCCGGCGGTCATGGTTAGGCTTCCCGCTGTACCATTGTTGTTTACAGGACCGATGTTTACAATGCCGGAGACAGTTAACTGCGAAAGAGCAGTAAAGGCAAGGGTTCCTGTTCCCGTATTCAGGACGGATCCGCCAAGCTGCAGGCTTTGGCATGCGGCATTTGACACATCTATGGTCACCGTGAATCCACCATTGATGATAACGTCATCGGTGCTTATGGGAGGGGAGGTGCCCCCCCAGGTACTGGGAGCACTCCAGTTTCCCGACTGGGTGATCACTTTCGTTAATGCAGAAGCGTTTGTTATGGAAAAGAAAACCAGGAAAATCGTGATAATTGTTAAAGAAATATAGTTTTTCATTTTTAATATTAAGTTGAATGATTTATTATTAATTGTTTTGTTGCTGTAATGTTTTTCTTAAACTACTGTTTGACAAGTTTCAGAACATCTGTGCTGCCGTCAAAAATTAACCGGATGTAATAAATTCCTGCAGGTTTGCCGGCCAGAGAAAACCTGTGGCTGAACTCTCCTGAGAGTCTTTCAGATATCGCTGTTTCTCCGAGAGTTCCAATGACATCAACTGCGATTGGGGAACCTGAAAGCGAGCCGTTTTGTTCAATCATAAAATCTCCTGACGTTGGGTTTGGAAAAACCCTGAAAATTGTTGTTGTCGCTTGCCCCTGAATCTCACCTTGTTTAACATGGCTTAAAATAGCAGGTGCCGCTGCAGGTGTGCAGTAGGGGCCATTTACTGTGATGTAGGCATTCAAATTACCACCTGAATTAACAAGTGTACCGGGAAGAAAAAGGATATTTTGTCCGGCAATCATTGTCGCAATTCCCCCGTTCTCAATGTCAAATAAATTTCCATCGCCACCCACTGTGATGGTCTGGCTGGCATTATAACAAAATGATTGTCCGTTAATTATCGTGTTATTCTGGAGGATTAATGTTGCCGGCGGCGCCGGATTAACAGTGACAGAAGTGGTCGGGTTTACCATTTGGGCTCCACTCATTACCATGCATGAGTAAACGGTTGTGATGGCTGGGGTTACAATGGGATTTTTCAATGTTGAGGTGAATCCGGCAGGAACAGAGGTCCATGAATAGGAATAAGTTCCGGTGCCTCCGGTTGGAGATATATCCAGTTGTGAAGATTGACCGGCAATAATTGATGCAGGGGTTGCGGTGGCAGATGCCTGTAATTGCGGCGATCCTGCCTGTGTAACGGTGACTGTTTGCGATGGAATGGCTGGTACTGTAACTACAATTGATGCAACCCGTTGGCTTACATCGGGATTTGATAAATAATTCGCCGTAATGGTTCCATTTCCAGTTCCGCCGCTTGTTACCGAGCACCAAACGGCATTGCTGCTGGTCGTCCATGTGGAATTGGAAATAACGCCGAATGAAGTACTCCCCGAGGCGGCGCTTACATTCTGATTTGATGGTGCGACGGCAAGTGTCGGTGTAACATTTGCAGCGGTAAACGAACCAGACATCCCGAGACCGTGAATTTTGCAATCATACGTGTAGCTGCCGGCTACCGTTATTTTATATTCATAGGTCTGGCTTGAACTGGTGATTGGTGCATCCCAAATTGCTGCACCAGGGGGCACGGTCAATGAGGTTGTTGTATGAAAACCGGCAACCCAAACCCAGCGCATCGTATCGCCAACATTCGCGCTGATGCTTGCCGGGTTGAAAAAGAAATTTCCGACAGACACAACGCGTTTGACAGCATACACATTTATAGTACAGATGACCATGGCGGTCAGTATAATGAAAGGAATCCTGTAAATGTTATTATTCATAGGATGATTATGTTAAATTAGACTTAATAAATGCAAAGATACAACGTAAATTCCGGAAAAATCTAATATTAATGGATAATTCTGCAGAATGAGAAGAGAGCCTGTTGGTCAGGTATTCGGCTAAAATATTGCCCAACCTCTCTGTGTTTCTACGTGCCTTCTCCCTTTAACTCTGTGTAATAAAAAAAATTACACGGAGAACCACTGAGGAGACACGGAGAAACACAGAGAAAAAAATCCTGGAAAACTACTTTTCAGCCACTCACAAACCTGTCGGCAATCAGCGACAGCATCACGATCAGCATGAACAGGTTGGCGGCAATGAAAATCAGCCGGTAACGAAGAGAAGATGCCATGAACAGCTGCCAGAACATCACGATCAGCAATGACATGTTCAACCCGATAATTGCATAACCAAGCACAGGATGTGCCAGTATTTTAAACAGCACCAGCATGATGGAAGCTCCCGACGAGGCGATCATCCACCCCATCACAACGCTCCTGATCTGGAATTCGGAGAACAGGTCGTTCAGCACCGGGAAGCCGGCATTGCGATATTCATGCCCGTATTTAAGAGTAAGCAGCCAGAAATGGGGCATCTGCCAGAGAAAAAGGAAAAATGCCAGGAACAGAACTTCAGGTGCAAGCAGCGAGCCGCCCCCGGCTGTCCAGCCCATGAAGATGGGGATGGCCCCTGTAAGTGCTCCCGGAACGACTGCAAATGCGGTTTTTCGCTTCAGATAGGTGTAAACGCCGTTGTACCAGACAAGATTTCCCAGCCCCAGGAGAAAACAAACAGGCGGGGCATAATAGAGCAGCAGCAGCATTCCCCCGATGATGAACATTGTTGAATACCTGAGTGCCTCTGCAGTGGTGATCCGGCGCGATGGCAGCGGCCGTCTCCGTGTGCGCTCCATCTTTTCGTCGTAAGGCCACTCCTGGTATTGGTTGAAGGCAGAAGCACCGGAAGCGAGCAGGAAAATGCCGGCCACCGGAATCAGGGAGGCCGGAGTGAGGTCAACCGGGCTCAGCAACAGGGCGGTAAAAGCCGTAAAGGTCACTGCCAGTGAAACAGGGAATCTTGTTAAAGTAAGGATTACTCGGAAGCCGGAGGTCTGCAAAGATTGTAAGGAGTTTACTTGATGCTTTTTAAATAGTCGATGATCTTTGTCATCTCATCGTCTTTGACAATGCCCTGGTATGTCTTCATGATCCCTTTCTGGTAACCAACCACGATATCTTTGTCGGGGGTGTAAACAGAAGATTTGAGATATTCGTCATCAACAGTGATCGTTCGTTCAGCCCCATTGGTCATGACTTTTTCTGACTTGCCATAAAGGCCTTTAAATGATGCGCTTACGATCTTGGTCCCGTCAATTGAATGACAGCCGGTGCAGGCATTTTTCTTCAGGATGACAAGTCCTTCAGGCTCTGTCGATTTTTCGGGCAACGCTTTCAGCCAGGCGGCATATTCGGCTTCCGAAACGACCTTCGTTTTGGTTTCCATGTAAGAGTGGCGAAGTCCGCAATATACGGTACACAACACATCATATTCGCCCGGTTGCTGGGCAATGAACCACATGTAATTTTCTTTTCCGGGCACCACATCTTCCTTGATGCGGAATGCGGGGATGTAGAGGCTGTGGATGACATCTTCGGAGTGGAGGTTCAGTTTAACGGCCTTGTTAAGTGGAACTACCAGTACCGGTGATTGCTTTCCTCCCTCGTATTCAAAAGTCCAGACCCACATTTTCCCGATAACCGTGATGGGAATGGCATCCTTGGGGACAATCCGTTGCGGGCTGAAGGCGATATATCCATAATAGAACATCAGCAGTACCAGGATCAGCGGGATGGTGATCCAGGTGAATTCAAGGATGTTGTTATCTTTGATCTGCACTGCCACAGGATGTCTCTTTTTGCTGTACCTGAATACGAAAAAGAGCATGACCGAAGTTATCCCGACAAGGAAAAACAGACTGATCCCGAAAATGACTTTAAAGGCCAGATCTACACCTTCAACAAAATTTGAAGCACCCATATTTTTGATTTACGATTGTATGATTTACGATTTACGATTGTTGGCTCCGCTAACCTGTTTACCCGCTTACCCGTTTACCGAAACAAATAATCCGATAACGTAAACAAAATAACCAGCACATAGATAGCCAGCACCATGACAACGAATACCCGAAACAATGACGATTCGAATTTTAAATGCATAAAATAGGTGAGCACGATGTATGCTTTGACCGAAGCGATCAGCATGGCCACAAGCACCGTTAGTGCCGATAAATCGACCCAGGTCACGGTAATGGTAACAAATGTCAGTGTCAGCAGGGTGATCAGCACCCATGCATGGGCCCGGTAAGGGGTTATATGAGCAGTTTCGTTGTGCATATTTTATAATTTACGATTTATTGATTTACGATTTACGATTTCAGGCTCTGCTAACCTGTTCACCTGTTTACCTGTTCACCAGTTTAAGTTATAAGGTACAGCAACGGGAACAAAAATATCCAGATCAAATCGACCAGATGCCAGTAGAGACCGCCATTTTCGAGCAGGACAAACCGGCCGGCATTAATCGTGCCTTTCTGCACTTTGATCATTACGATTGTTAAAATGATCCCGCCAACAACAAGGTGGAACATGTGCAACCCTGTCATGAAATAATAGAGGCTGAAAAACATCACCTGGCCGTGGCTCAGTGAAACCATCAGGTCGGAACCGGGGTAAAGGCCGATGTGGATCTTGTGCCCCCACTCAAAATACTTGTTAACCATGAATGCCGCGGCACAAAGCAGGGTGAAGAACAACAGGATCACTGCCAGTTTGTTGTTTCCTTTTTGCACGGCAGTAATCGACATTGCCACTGTTGCACTACTTGCCAGCAAAACAATTGTGTTGATGGTACCGATGAATGCATTGAGGTGGTGTGCTGCCTGGTGGAATTCCGTGGAATAGTTGCTGCGCATGATGGCATATACCAGAAATAACCCGCCAAAAAGCAGGATCTCCGTGAAAATAAAGATCCACATACCCAATTTTGCACCAATGTCGTCGCGATGTTCCATGTTTCAATTTACGATTAAACGATTTACGATTTACGATTTCTTGTTATTCATCCTCCTGCATGTCAGCCTGTCTGACTATTTGTAATCATAAGGCTGCTCATCTGGTCCCATCTCGGGCATCACCTCAAAATTCTCCAGGGTAGGAGGGGAGGCTATCCGCCACTCAAATGTTCTTCCGCCCCAGGGATTATCGGGAGCTTTTGCGCCTTTTTTACTGAACAGGGTGATCAGCATGATGATGAAGCCAATAACCAGCAGGATCCCTCCGAAGAAGGAGAGCTGATGCCCAAAGGTAAACTGTGGCAGGTAATCAAAATATCTGCGGGGCATGCCCATCATTCCGATGATAAATTGAGGGAAGTAGAGCAGGTTGAATCCACTGAAAAGAAAGACGAATGACCAGTTGGCCATTTTAAAGTTATACATACGCCCATACATCTTTGGATACCAGTAATATATCGCAGCAAAGAACGCAAAACCCACACCGCCGAAAACAATGTAGTGGAAATGGGCAACAACATATGCAGTGTCATGCACATGCACATTGGTGGCGAGTGCACCCAATGAGAGTCCGGTCATCCCGCCAATCATGAACAGGAAGATGAACCCGATGGCGAACAGCATCGGCGGTTTCATGGAGATGGAGCCTTTATACATGGTGGTAACCCAGTTAAACACCTTGATGGCGCTTGGAACGGCAACCAGGAAGGTTAGCAGGGAGAAGACCCACCGGGCCGTAGTACTCATACCGGAGGTGTACATGTGATGGGCCCACACGAAATATCCGACCAGCGCGATGGCCAGACTGGATATGGCGATGGCCTTGTATCCGAAAACCTTCTTTTGCGCGAAGGTAGGAATGATTTCAGTGATCACGCCCATGGCCGGCAGGATCATGATATAAACGGCCGGGTGGGAATAGATCCAGAAAAGGTGCTGGTAGAGTACGGGGTCGCCTCCCAGGGATGGATCGAAGAAGCCGATGCGCAGCCAACGCTCTGCGATGATCATCAGCAGCGTAATTCCAACGATCGGTGTGGCAAGAACCTGTATCCATGCAGTTGCATAAAGCGACCATGGAAAGAGTGGCATCTTGAAAAATGTCATGCCGGGTGCACGCATGCGATGCATGGTCACGATGAAGTTCAATCCGGTGAGGATGGACGAAAATCCCAGCACAAACGCACCAAAGACTGCTGCCACCACATTGGTATGGGTTTGAATGCTGTAAGGTGCATAAAACGTCCATCCTGTATCAGGAGGGCCATTCCCCATAAACTGTGAAGAAAGTGCAATGGCAGCACCCAGCACATAAAGATAAAAGGAGAACAGGTTTAACCTTGGAAATGCGACATCCTTGGCGCCAATCATGATGGGCATTGAGAAGTTGCCAAATACCGCGGCCAGCCCGGGAATCACCACTGTAAAGATCATGATGATGCCATGAATGGTGAATATCCCGTTGTACATCTGTGGTCCGTAAAATTGCTGTCCCGGCCAGAACAGTTCCATGCGCATCACTACACCAAGGAGCACCCCTACGGCGAAAAAGACCATCATGGCATACATATACATCAAGCCGATCCGCTTGTGGTCGGTTGATGTGAGCCAGGCCATCAGGCCTTTGTATTTGCCGGTATCAACCAGGTAACTTGGCTCAGGGTGATGAGTCGTTTGTTCAGTCATATTATGAATTTATGTTTTCGATTTTTTTCGGGATGATCGGACAAGTAATGTGATAAATAAAGCAATCGCAAAGAAAATGATGATGGTGGCGGCGATTTTCGTCACCTGCAACGTGTATTTTCTGCCTTCAGGGTCATACGTAAAGCAATATTCAAGTACGCGGTTGATGGTAGGCCTCGACTGTCCTTTCTGAGCTTCGACAAGCGCCATTTTTACGTCAAAAGGGAGGTAGGATGTTCCATACAGATAACGTGTAACCTTGCCTTCCGGGCTGAGGACCATGATGCAGGAGGGATGCATGAAATCATTGCCGGCGCGTGTGAAATTATAGCCAACCGTATGGGTTAACGCATAGATGTTGGCGCTGTCGCCTGTAAGATAGGTCCAATGGTCGGCCCGTGGCTTGCTGTGCGCACGTAAAAAGTTCTTCTTTTTTTCAACAGAAGCTTCAGGTGTATCATCATAATTGAAGCTTACGGTGATTACCTGGTAATCCTTGCCCAGCTCCAGTCCTGATTTTTCAATGACATCAGAAATTCCGGACAGTAATTGCGGGCATATTCCCGGGCAATCATAGTAAACCAGCGAAAGGATGGTGGGCCTTGTAATGAGCGATTTCAACTGAACAGGCTGACCCTGCTCATTGTTAAAGGTCAGGTTTGCAGGAATAATTGTGTCGAGATGTTCAACGATACCAACCTCTTCTGCAAGTCCCTCTACCTGGGAAATTGCCTGCAATGAGCCAAATCCCAAACAAAAGAAAAAGAAAATACTGAAACCGAAAAATCGATTTTTCATGATTGTTGGTTTGGATTTAGTGTATTTGTTGCTTCATGGTTAAAAATGAATTTCTTAATAAAAAATTTGGCTAAAGCCAATTGATCGTTTTGAATTGCCCCGCTTTGAATTGCCACGCTTTGAATTGCCCCGCTTTGAATTGCCACGCTTTGAATTGCCACGCTTTGAATTGCCACGGCCTTCAGGCCGTGGTTAACTAATGGCAACCCGCTTGCAGGACTTTAGTCCAAATTTATCTTGTTTGCACTTTCCATTTATAGTTATTCAATTAAATAGTTTCCTCCTTATATATCCCAGCTATCATCAGCGACCCGCCCAACAATGCAGTATCTTTCAGCAATTCGATCAGGGCCATGTTTGCAGTGGCCGGTTCAAACAGTCCGGGAATGTGAATGGTACAAATGAAAATCAGCAGGAGCAGGGCAAGCAGTAGACATGCAATCTGAATGAGTTTTTTCGAAATGATGGCGATGCATGCTGCCACCAGCGCAAGCCCGGTGATGATCACGGTGAATCCGCCACCCGGAATAAACGAGCTGACCATCCCGACGTAGTAATTGTACATGAAGAAATGGTTCAGCCCCATGATGCCAAAAGGCAGTGCAAAAAGTATCCTTCCGATAGTTGATAATTGTTTCATTCGACTTTATTAAAACCCAACCATTATTTAAAATCCCTCAATCGTCAATCCTATAATCGTCAATTCAATCTACCCTTTGCTCAGCTTCCTGATCTTCATAATCGAATAAACGATATAGAGAATGAATCCCCACACAATGATCACAGATAAGGTATAGGTTAGCAGAATCCAGATTGGCGCCTGCGAACGCACCGACCACCATGCCCGGGTGTCGGTAAGACTGGGTTTATCGGTTTTTGCGCCAATCGCCAGTGCAGCATTTGCCGGCGTGGTTTTCATGACACTTTTCGGGTCGTTGACCCTTGCCGTAACCTCTACAAATCCATCTTTATTCCCGGGCAGGTCGGCAGGAAATTCGAACATCACCTCTCCTTTGGCATTGGTCGTTTTGATATCTCCGACCTGCATGCTGCCAAAATAGCGTTTCACGTACAGCATGACCTCAACACCGGCAGCAGGACCGGTTTGCCCTTCTTTCAATTGTTCGGTTGCCGAAACGACGATCTTTTTCATCGGGTCGCTGTATTGCATGGCGAGGGTGACAATCCTGCCGGTAAACGCAGCTTTGGCAACCGGATTTGGCTGAACATATTTCGGGTTGAAGGAGCGGATGTATGCAATCACCCACCAGCGGTCATCTTCCGCCAGTATGTTGCGGAATTCCGGCATAGGCACCTTTCCCGCGGTGATGCGGTAAAAGAGTTCGCCATCTGTTTGAACCTGGGCTTTCTCCTTCGACAAATCGCCCGGTGGGGGTGTGAGTTTTGCCCAATTGTCTTTTCCCATCTGACCATGGCACGACTGGCAGTTTTTCACATAGATCTGTTCTCCCTGCTTCTGCATGTCGGGTGTGAATTTAAAAGATGCCACCACCCCTTTTTGGTCGTCGGGAACAACCCAGGTTTGAGCTGAAACCCTTGTTCCGACTGAGAAAATGAAGAAGATTAAAAGTAGTTTATTGAAGCGCATAGTATCCTGATTATTTCTTGATTAATCAAATTTGACATGGTCCACTCCTTTTTCCACCGCAGTTTCATGCAGCGGGATAACCGGGAAAAACTTGGAGATCAGCGTGATGATGATGAGTACCAGGATGAATGGGGCAATGGTAATGAGGGTCTCAATCAGTGTGGGTGTGTAATGCACAAAGTTTTGCGGCACATGCTGGATTGGCAGAAACGGATGTTCCTGTGTGGGAACAACGATGAGGTATCGTTTGAACCATGCTGCAATCATCACGGCAGCCGAGATCAGCATGAGTGGCATGGGATTTCTGAAACGCCGGAACAGTAAGAAAAGAATGGGGATGATCAATCCGCCGAGTTGCACGATCCAAAAGAGTATTGCGTCTTTTCCGGCAAACAGCTCCTGCAGGTGAATGGCATCGGCATGTTTCAATTTGTAGCCTGGAACAAGGAATTCATTGATGTTAAAATAGAGATAGACCAGTGAAACAGTTGCCAGCACCTTTCCCATGTTGTTGAAATGCATGTCTGTAAGGTAATTCTCCAGTTTGTAATTTTTACGGAAGAAGAACATGGCAATGATCACGGCTGCTGAACCGGCAACAAAGGCGCCTGAAACGAAATAGGGGCCGAAAACAGTACTGTCCCAGCCTGCCCTTGAAGTGACGGCAAACAGCCAGGAGGTGACCGTGTGGATCGACAATGCCGCCGGGATGAGGAGGATGAGCAGGATACGGATGGAGCGGTTGATGATCTTGTTTTGTTCAGGGTGATTGGTAAAGTTAAGCGACAAAAATTTGTAAACTGGTTTTAGCCAGGATGGCAGGGTAGGTACTTTCCGGTGAATGATGGCCATGTCGGCGATCAATGGAAGGAAAAGTAGCAACAGGCTCAGGACAAAATAAGTCGTAATTACCGTTACATCCCAGAGAATGGGTGACTGCGGCCTGCCGTAAAGAAATACATAAGCGAGCCTTTCAGGGCGTCCCATATCGGAAACGATGACCAGTCCTGCAACCGCTGCAAAAGCCACGGCGATGGTCTCTGCGATCCTGGTGATCGGGGTAAGCCATTTCATGCCGATCAGTCCAAGCACGGCGCTGATGAGCATCCCGATGAGGCTGGCTGCCACAAAGAAGACAAAGTTTGCGAGGTACATGCCCCAGGTAACATAGTCGCGGATGCCGGCCACGCCCAGTCCGTTGCGGAGCTGCAATGAATAGGCGTAAAGGCATACCAGCAGCGATACTGTGAGAAAACCCATCCAGAGAAGGAACCCTTTGTTGATCCGGATATGGTGTGTGAGATCGGCGGTGATTTTGTCGAAAGTCAGTTTGTTTTCATCCATGGTCATCATACTTTTTCGGGTGTTGCATCGGTGGCTTCTTCAAACGGAAAGAGCCGGTTCTTCGGAGGAAGGTAATAAACCCTTGGCTTGGTGCCAAGTTCAGGCATCAGCTGGTATCCGCCATTGTCGCGGAGAAGCTTGCTCAGCCTGACTGTCTCTTTGGTGGTGCCGTTGGTTACGGCATCTTCGTTTTCATCTCCGAAATAATAGACCCCGTTCGGGCAGGCTTCCACGCAATAGGGAAGTTTGCCTTCGCGCAAACGATCGGCGCTGAAGAGGCATTTGGAGATGGTTCCCGTTCTTTGCGGAACATTCAGCTCTACATTGTAGTTCTGACCCTCATGAGTGGCCGCATCTTTGGGTTCAATCCAGTTGAAGATACGCGCAGAATAGGGGCAGGCAGCCATGCAGAAGCGGCAACCGATACAACGTTCGTTGTCAATCAGAACGATGCCATCGGGTCGTTTGTATGTTGCATCAACCGGGCAAACCGAAACGCAGGGCGGATTGTCGCAATGCTGACAGTTTTTTGGCATGTGGTAGGGCGCAGTATTCGGCGTATCCTGCATCTGCAGGGTATTCATGTGATACTGTTCGGGGCGGAGCTGGTGAGCATCCTGGCAGGAATTGATGCATTTGCGGGCATTACGGCATTTCGAAAGATCCGTTACCATCACAAAGCGGCGACCGGGAATTCCTTCGCGGCCCTCGACCTCATGAAGCGAGGTTCCTGTTTTTTCCATCGCCTTGATCTCAAGCGAGTCAACCTGGACCAGTTTCCCGTCCTGCGTGAGCAGAACCTTCTGGTCTCCGGAAACCTCTTTCTTTGCTTCAAAGATATGGCCCGAATAAAGTGCCGCAGCACCGGTGGCCACACCAACTCCGGCCAATCCGATATTCTTCAGAAAATTTCTTCGGGTAGAGTTTTTTTGATCCTCCGAATCATGAGGAGAATGAGGAGTATTGCTGTCTTCCATATTTACTTACTTGTCGGAATTTATAAGCACAAATGTAAAAAAATAATCAAACCTTCTAATACCGAAATGTAATTTTGAGGCAGTCTAAATAGGTGAGGGAAATGGGATTAAAACGGGAAGATCATCGACACCTTATACGCGAAATTATCCCCGACATTATCAAATGAGTAAGGTCCCCAGCGGTAAAAAGCGCCAATGCCGATGGTGTAAATCTTGAGGTTGATCAGGTTGTTTACCAGCAAACCCGACTCGTAGTATCCAAGGTTCATCACCTTCGGATTCAGGTTGTTATTGATGTATTGTTCGGGATGATCGAGCCAGCCGAAGCCGAGGTTCTGCGACAGGGCGAACTCGGGATGGAACCACTTCTTTCCCTTGAAAAGGAGGTACCCGAAATCATGGTAAAGATAAAGGGATGCATATTTATTCGAAAGAAATTCGTTCATACGCATGGTGCCGAAGCTGTTTGGTGCATAGAGTGTGAACTGGCGGTAACTGGCTGGTGCATAATATAGATTGCAGACCGGAATCGGCTGGTCAACATAACCTCCATTAAGTTGAACGGTCAGCTTCCCTAAGTATTTTATATTGAATGTTTTGCGTATCTTCAGGTCGAACCGGTCATAGTCATATTCGCCTCCGAGGAAATCCTTGATACCCCGTGTATATTCAACCCATACAACCGGATATTTTGTGCCCAGGGAGATCTTGTTGTTGATGGTTTTAATGAACTTCTCACCATAGGCCCATTTGAACCCTGCCGTTATGGTGGTAAAATTGAACTGTGACTGAATCAGCGTGTCACTTCCTTCAATGGTTGTAAGGTCATTAGTTGATGTTTTTTTGAAGTTGTTGGAGATTCCGACATTGAACAATACATATTTAAAAGCCCTGAATCCCATGGATAAGTTGTAGCTGCGTGTCCGGTCGAGTTTTTTGAGCAGGAGTTGTCTGAAGTTGCCGGAAAGGATCGATTCATAGTCGCCAGGAAAGTTAACACCTCCCGACTCGGTCAGGTCATAAAAGCCAGATGCATTGATGGTTATGTCCTGCCGCCGGCTAACCAGGAAACTCACATCCCCGCCATATTTAGAGGTGGAGGCGCCAAAAGCATACTGGTAAAAGCCGCCTATTTTAAACCATTCTGACAGACGGTCGTTTGTGTGAATGCCAGCTCCGAGTACCAATCCTTCATAAGTGTTGTAGTTGATAAACCGGTTGATGTCAATGTCGATCGGCCCCCAGGGAATCCGGCCGGTGAGCAGGGTCTGAAGTCCTTTGGCCATCTTGTCGAAATTCTCTGCCTTGCCAATGCTGTCGAGTACTTTATAGGTCTGGCGGTCTTTTTTGCTGAGCGTGTCAATGCGGTACTGGTTCCAGAATGATTCGCTTCTCGATGTTGCGTCTTTGTCAACCTCTACATCCAGGTGGCTGAATTCACGACGCACAAGCTCCGGGTTGAGTACAATGTCGCGGATGTAACTTCGGCCGCTCCCGACTGCCTTGTATTTCCCGATTTGCAGGTTGTTAAATGCCACATCAGTGTTGAGTTGCACGGGAAACCACTGTTTTCCGTCGATCAGTTCATACAACTGGTGAATCCTGATCATAAATCCTCCCGTATTAGGATAAGGTTCGGCGGTCACATTCTGAATTCCCCAGTTGTGGCTGCTGATCGAAATGACGCCTTTCATACCGTCGAAATTGGTGCCTTTTCTGGGTCGGAACGACAAAATGAAAACGGTATCCTTTCCAACATAAGTGGTATCTTCGATTTTAAAGAAATATTTACTGAAACTCCCGCTCCCGATTGGATTTACATAATCTTTCATCATGATGGAGATGATGGGTTTGTAGAACGAAAAACTCTGGATCTGCGTGGACAGGAATACCAGGATCGGGTCTTTAAATCCAGACATCTTGGTGGCCATCACTTTGTTGTAGTTCTTGTCGGGCGCCATGAATTTCCGTTTGGTCACATTTTCCATCAGGAAGAGATATTGGCTGTTGATCAGCTTTTCGACGAATTTGTCTGTAGAATCCTTCCGGGTTGTGTCCATTTTAACAGAGTCGGCCTCTATGGAAAATCCAATTCCAACGCCCTGGCTTCCCTGCATGACGGAGGTGTCAACAAGTGCCGCAAAATCGCCTTTGAGGGTGGTGTCATTGTTCGCTGTGAAAACCGTTTTATCATACGCTGTATATGAGAAGGTGCTGACTTTTTCAGGATCATTGATGTCGCGGTTGTCCAGCACATTACGAATGATTCGATGCGCCGGGTTGATGCCGGGTAGGATCTCAACCTCCTTCAGGTCGATCTCCTTTTGTGTCATTTGGATGATGAAGTCTTTGGTGCGGTTGCCGGGGTTAACTGTCATCGGTTCATATCCCACATAACTCAGCCTCAGGGTTTGAATGGGCTGTTGCGACCGGAGGTTGAATTTTCCGTCGATGTCGGTGGTGCCACCTTTGCTGTTGCTGTTGTTGATCACGATGTTGACGAAGGCAAGCGATTCCTTCGTTCTGGAATCAATGACCCTTCCGCTGACGAGATAGGTGTCCTGGGAATGGCAGTTGATAGAAGTGATAAGGGCAAGGAGCAGGAGTAGCAGTCGTTGGTTAACCATGGAAAATGATTTTTTTCAAAGGTAAGAATTTAAAATAATCGTAAATTCACCAAAAAAATGCAACTTCTCCCGGTGGGGGCATGGATGCCTTCGCGATGAAAGAGAATTACTGATAAAACGAATCTTGTGAAAAAAGAATCAACCTTCCCATTAATAGCCAAGACGATTTCAGGACTGGAAGATGCGCTGGTGCTTGAACTCGAAGCCCTGGGTGCAACCGGCGCTATGAAGCTGAACCGCGCAGTCTCCTTTACAGGCGACACGGAGATGATGTACAAGGCCAATTATGCCTGCCGTACCGCCCTGCGGATACTGAAACCGTTGTTCCATTTTGAGATACTTGAACAAAAGGACCTGTATGAAAAAATTTATGAGTTCCCCTGGGAGGACTACCTCGATGCGGAACACTCCCTGGCCATCGATGCCGTGATCTCCTATACGGTGTTCACCAACTCGCAATTTGTTGCACAGAAGTCGAAGGATGCCATTGTTGACAGGTTGCGCGACAAACTGGGCACCCGGCCATCGGTTGACCTTGAACATCCTGATCTGAAGGTCAATGTTCATCTTTTTAAGGATGCCTGCACGGTGGCGCTTGATTCATCCGGTCAGTCGCTTCACCGTCGCGGCTATCGTAAGAGCACCGGTCCGGCGCCGATCAATGAAGTCCTGGCGGCCGGGCTGATCAAACTTTCAGGATGGGATGCCAACACCCCGTTGTTCGACCCGATGTGCGGCTCGGGAACCCTGCTGATAGAGGCCGCCATGCTGGCGAAAAATATGCCGGCAGGTTATTTCCGTGAAGAGTGGGGTTTTATGAAATGGCGTGATTTTGACGCAGACTTATGGGAGAAGGTAAGGGCAGATGCCAATGCCCTCACGACTGCGTTGAAAGTGAAAATCCATGGTTCCGACAGGGCAGAACGGGCCATAGAATCTGCACGTGAAAACCTGAGGTTTACCAATCTCTACGAGGATATCACCCTCGAAGTAAAATCATTCGAAGACAGCCAGCCTCCCTTTGAAAAAGGATTCATCATTTCAAATCCCCCGTATGATGAACGGCTTGAAATTGAAGATTCACTGGCGTTTTACAAGATGATCGGCGACACCATGAAGCGGAAATTTGCCGGCTACACCGCCTGGATGATCTCCTCCGACCTGGAGTCAGTCAAATTTATCGGCCTTCGCCCGTCGCGCAGGATCCCGGTGTTCAACGGCCCGCTGGAGTGCCGGTTTTTGAAGTTTGACCTGTTTGCAGGGAGGAAAGGGTATCAGGATGTAATTGATTAAATTTATAAGGATGAAAGGTATAGAGATTACCTGACGATAAGTTATAGACTTTTTAAACGAACATCTCTCCCATGAAAAACAAACATTTATTATTGCTGGTATTTGGCATCATTACCGTTTTATATGCCTGTAAAAAGGATTCAACTGATGCTCCGACAACGATTTTCAGTACAAAGTTCGAAAGCCAGACCGATCTGAATGCATGGACCCAATCTGTTGGAGGAAAAGCGGTTATCGATGTAAATTCGGTAAAATTTGACAGCATCACAGAATGCTACCATTTCGAGACTTTAAACCTGATTCCGGTTCAAAAGGGGAAAGTTTATGAGTTGAAGTTAACCGGGAAAGTTAATTCTTCCACTTCCGGAGATCCCGGATTATGCGCAGGGGATTTCCTGATCTATGTTGTTCAGGGCAGCACAAATTTAATTTCTGAAAGTTTTGGGCAATACGGTTCATGGACACAGAAATCCTATTCATTTGAAGCTGCTTCTTCGGCAGCGGT
Organism: uncultured Bacteroidales bacterium; assembly: GCA_903926565.1. GTDB lineage: Bacteria > Bacteroidota > Bacteroidia > Bacteroidales > FEN-979 > CAIVAT01. The sequence goes on along the minus strand of CAIYJU010000135.1, from coordinate 47,620 downwards.
GAAAATCAAATTTTTAGTAGGAACCACAAGAGGTGCATGGATTGACAATCTCGAATTAATTGAGAAATAAAACAGAAGTTTGTGTTATAAGATTTATTTCTGCCATAGGAATCATCTTATGTTGCTCATTTATGATAGGGTGTGCAAAGCACCCGTTTGATTATCGAAATAAATTTCTTTGAGATCATACCTTTTCAGTTCATAGCTTATAATACCACCTGTGAAAATGATTATATTTTGAGAATATATCTCATTATGTGGCAGTTGTTTTATTAATTCATTTATATTTGCGAAATAATCTCAAATAATTAACAATTATGCTACTTGAATTTAGTGTCGGCAATTACCTTTCTTTCCGGGAGAAGAAAACTTTGAGTTTAGTAGCTTCAAGTATAAGCGACTACAAAGAAAATATCGTAATCTCTGAAAGACACACTTTGCTTAAAGGTGCAGTTATCTATGGTGCAAATGCAAGTGGGAAATCAAACTTCATTCGTGCAATGAGCACAATGAAACGGATTGTAATGTTTTCATTCAGTCAATCATCCACTAAATCTTTAGATGTGACTCCTTTTTTGTTGAATTCTGAAACGGAAAAAAGTCCTTCATACTTTGAAATATTATTTGAGATACTTGGTATTCGTTATCGGTATGGGTTTGAAGTAACTGACCAGGAAGTTGTTGGTGAATGGCTTTATGAATCTAAAAAAAACGCTGAAAAACTTCTTTACATTAGGCAAGGTGATGGAATTGAAGTTACGCCATCATATAAGGAGGGACAAAATTTAGAGGACAAAACAAGAAACAATGCGCTGTTTCTATCGGTTGTTGACCAATTTAATGGTTTCATTGCCAAAAGAATAATGAAATGGTTTAGCAATTTCATTGCTATTTCAGGGTTAACACATGAAAATTATGAAATGGTCACTTTTAAAATGTTGGATAACAAGAATACGGCAAAATCACTAGGAGATTTTTATGACAACTTAGATCTTGGTTTTGATGGCTTATCAATCAATAAGGAAAAATTTAACACGAAAAGCATACCTGAAGACACCCCTGAAAATATAGTTAGGCTTTTGATTAAGGATTTAGAAGGTGCTTACCGTTTTAAAATTAAAACGCGTCACAAAAAATTTGACAAAAAAAACAAAGAAATTGGAGAAGTTGAATTTGATATGAGAAGTCAGGAATCTGCGGGAACAAACAAAGTATTTAACATCTCTGGACCTATATTTGATGTTTTACAAGACGGAGGAGTTTTAGTGATTGATGAACTTGATTCAAGTTTGCATCCTTTAATGACCTTAGCCATAACCCGATTATTCAATTCTGTAAAAGAGAATGCAAAAAATGCGCAACTAATTTTCACTACGCACGATACCAACTTGTTTTCATATGGCAAATATAGGAGAGACCAGATCTACCTAATTGAAAAGGATAAATACGGAGTGTCGGACCTGTATTCTTTAGTTGAATATCGTGAAGAAGGTGGTAGTAAGGTTCGTAAAGACCGTTCTTTTGAAAGTGATTACATTCAAGGAAGATATGGTGCTATTCCTTATATCGGAGATATCTCAAAAATCATAAAGGAATGGCAAGAAAAATAAAAGTTCCCAATCATATAAAAAAGGTGCATAATCGAGTAGACCTAAAGCGTTTAGAGGAAACAAAATCTAAGCGAAGGTTCTTTTTAATCGTTTGTGAAGGAAAAAAAACGGAGCCCAATTATTTTAAATCATTAAGAGACTCTCTGCCAAAAGGAGTTTTAGATGTTTGTGAATTTTCAATTGAAGGAGAAGGATACAATACTGAATCTCTTGTAAAAAGATCTTTAAAATTTAAATCAAAATGGGAAAAGGAAATAAATAGAAAAATAGATAAACTTTGGGTTGTTTTTGATCGGGATAGTTTTACACCTAAGGCGTTTAATAATGCTATAAAAACTTGTTTAAACAAGAACCCAAAGGTAGAAGCAGCATGGACTAATGAAGCGTTTGAACTTTGGTATCTTCTTCACTTTCATTATTACAATACAGGTATTAACAGGAAAAAATATCAAGATTTAATTGAAGGGAATTTTAAAAAGAAAGGGCTGAAAAACTACGAATACAAAAAGAACAGTACAGAAATGTTTTCATTGGTTGAAACTCACGGAAGCCGTGAGAATGCAATAAGGAATGCAACAAACCTTGAAAAAATATATGCCGGACAATACAAATATTCCACTCAAAATCCTTGCACAATGGTTCATAAATTGGTTGCTGAACTTTTCGGTTTAGAAAATATAATTCAAAAAGAAAATGCAAAATAGCAAGCGAGTTATGGCTTGGATAATACAAACATAGATTATATGATTCGTGTAATTTTTTGCTCTTTGCTTATTTTTAACTGATAACACTGCTTCTTTTATAAATAAAAATTTTCAAAAATGAAGAAGTTTCAAATAAGTTACATCGTAACTGCACTCGCGATAGCGTTTCCGACGATCGCAGCATATTTTAAATTTCAGTTTTTTGATGATTTTATTGCAAGGAATTTCTTGACAGGATTATCTATAGCCATGTTTTTTACAATAATAAGGTAGAAAAACAGAATCCAAAAACTTGAAGGGCCGGGCGACCGCCATCAAACCAGTGTGTGAAATTTTGAAATATTTAAGCATGCTGGCAACGAAGCGTCCCAATATTCTTAAACAATGATGCTGAAATATTTTCTATCGATCCTCGTCTCCGTTACGCTGTCAATCGGATTAAGAGCACAGGATGCGGCCATAAAGAAATTCAGATTCGGCATCGAAGCAGGCCCGAATCTCACGGAAATATACGGCGATAGATACCGGCCTCTTCATACCGTACCCGCAGTTGCATTCTCTTGCGGTTTTAACTTCCAGGCTGCACTGATAAAACACCTCTCATTTAAAACAGGTTTATCATTTGAACGAAAAGTTGAGAAAATCCAGGAAGATGTGAATTACAGTGACGAGACCATGCAGGCAACTGTTTCAGGACGGGGGCATTCAAATTTTGATTATTTAACCCTGCCGCTGCTGATTCAGTTTGATGCCGGCCATCCTGTGAACTTCTTCGCAAATCTTGGCCCTTACTTTGGCGTAATGGTTCATGGAAAAGGGATTGTTGAAACACCCGACAATTCAACCTATACCTTCACCCCCAACACCAATAAGTTTGATATGGGGATATCTTTCGGATTGGGGCTTGCTGTTGAAATAAAACAAAGTTTCACGCTGACATTTGAAGCAAGAAACAACCTTAGCCTGCTGCCCTTGTATTCAAAATATAAAGAGCTGAAAACCAATTCGACTGTTCTGTTATTTGGCTTTATGTTCGGTACACCTTGACACTAATTTGGTAATAGCAGGATCTGGAAATTAATGTTGTAAGTTTCCATCTTGTTACATTATTCGTTAACTTTGTCGGAAGGATCGAAAGCGTAACATTCTCTTTTTAAATGAAAGTGACAAATATTAAGATGGAATTGACATCATTCGATGAACACCTGGAAAAGCGGTATGGTCCGGTAGGCAGTTTAAAACGGACTGAGTTTGAAATTAAAGCAAAAGCGTTTGCTATTGGAGAAATCATTAGAGATGGCAGAAAACAAGCAAAAATGACTCAGGAAGAACTTGCTGTTAAGACTGGAACACGAAAAAGTTTCATTTCACGGATAGAAAATGGACATAGCGACATTCAACTTTCAACCCTTTATCGGCTTGTCGAAATTGGATTTGGCAAACAGATAAATTTGACCATTTCGGAATAGGAGAATCAAAACAAAACTCAACCAACATGTCTCAAATAACCAGAATCGGAATCATGACCTCCGGAGGCGACTCCCCAGGGATGAATGCCGCCATCAGGGCGGTGGTACGTACAGCAATTTTCAGCGGGCTCGATGTTTTTGGAATCTACCGCGGGTATGAAGGTATGATCGACAACCAGATCGAGCAGCTGTACAGCAGCTCGGTGTCGAACATCGTCCAGCGCGGAGGGACCGTTCTGAAAACCGCACGCAGCAAGCGCTTCATGGAGTACAACGGCAGACTGCAGGCATACAACAACCTCCGTGAACACAACATCGATGCACTGGTGGCGATTGGTGGCAACGGCACCTTCACCGGCGCCTCCATTTTTGACAGGGAGTTTGATTTTCCCATCATTGGATTGCCGGGTACCATCGACAATGACCTTTATGGAACAGATGCCACGATTGGTTACGATACAGCCGTGAATACGGTTGTTGAGGCAGCCGATAAAATCAGGGATACAGCGAATTCCCACGAAAGGCTCTTTTTTATCGAGGTGATGGGGCGCGATGCCGGTTTCATCGCACTGCGAAGTGGCATTGCCTGCGGTGCTGAATTCATCCTGGTGCCGGAAACCACGACCTATATCGACAATTTTACGCGATTGCTGAAGCATGACTGGCGGAAAAGCAAAACATCGGGCATTGTCATTGTTGCAGAAGGGGACGACAGCGGCGGTGCTTATGAAATAGCTAAGCAGGTCAAAGAGAGGCTTCCTGAAATGGATGCAAGGGTAACCATACTGGGGCATATTCAGCGTGGAGGTTCTCCCAGCGGGTTCGACCGGGTACTTGCCAGCACGCTTGGATATATTGCCGTGAAAGGGTTGCTGGGAGGGCATCGCGGCGAGATGGCCGGAATTGTCAATAAAGAGGTTGTATTTACACCGTTTGAGAAGGCAATAAAACACCATAAAGATATCAATAAAGAGATGCTCGAGATGTCGCGCATCCTTGCCCTGTAAAGCTTTAACTCTTCTTTAATTGGAACGGATCACCCTGTTTGCCGACGTTTCATTGCCGCTGCCGGTAGGTGGAACTTTCACCTACCGCGTACCTTTCGACCTGAATGAGCAGGTGAAGGAAGGGGTGCGCGTGGTAGTGCAATTCGGAGCCCGTAAAATTTATACGGCCATGGTCATCCTGGTTCATGAGCATCCCCCTCAAACCCATGTTCCGAAATATATTCTCTCGATCCTTGATGAAAACCCGATTGTTACCCCTGTTCAGCGAAGTTTCTGGGATTGGCTTGCCGGGTATTACCTCTGCTTTCCCGGTGAGGTGATGAATGCGGCGATGCCGTCGGCTTTAAAACTTGCCAGCGAATCTAAAATCGCATTAAACCCCGTGCTTCCCGATGATTTTTCATCCCTGAATGAAAAGGAGCTGCTTCTCGTTGAAGCGCTGCATCATCGCAAAAGCCTTGCCATATCTGAGGTTTCAAAAATCCTTGACCTGCAGAAGACCATTCCGGTTATCAAGACCCTGATCGAAAAAGGGTTTATTGTTCCTGAGGAGGAACTTACTGACCCGTACAAACCAAAGCGGGAAGTGTTTATAAGGCTGGCTCCGGAATACCTGGAAGATGAGGAGGCAGTGAAGACGCTGTTCGACCAGCTTGAAAAAAGAGCGAAGAAACAGCTTGAGATGGTCATGGCATTTTTCAGGATATCAGGCTTTGGATTTGGAAAGATAATTGAGGTGAAACGGCAGGATCTCCTTAAACAGGCAAAGGGAACTGCTGCCCAGCTTGATATCCTCATTGGAAAGGGGGTATTCGAATCATACCAGAAAACCGTTAGCAGATTTGATGCCGAGGGACAGGAGTCTGATTCCGAACTGATTGAGCTTACCAGTGGTCAGCAGGATGCACTGGCTTCGATCAGAAAATCGTTTGAAACGAAAGATGTCGTATTACTGCACGGGGTTACATCGAGCGGCAAGACTGAGCTATATATCAAACTGATCCGTGAGACGATTGACGAGGGTAAGCAGGTTTTGTTCATGTTACCTGAAATTGCCCTTACAACGCAAATAATCAGCAGGTTGCGTAAATATTTTGGCGATCGGGTCGGAGTTTATCATTCACGGTTTAACCTGCATGAACGGGTTGAAACCTGGCGGGCCGTACTTGGGTACGACCCCACCGGCGATGCGACCGTGAGAAAGTATGATATCATCCTTGGTGCACGCTCATCTCTTTTTTTACCCTTTTCAAACCTGGGACTGGTGGTGGTTGATGAGGAGCACGACCCCTCTTTCAAGCAGATGGATCCGGCTCCGCGCTATAATGGCCGTGATGCGGCCATCTACCTGGCGCACCTGCATGGGGCAAAAACCCTGCTCGGCTCTGCCACACCCTCCGTGGAGAGTTATTTTAATGCAACAACACAAGGCAAGTATGGACTCGTTGAACTGTTTGAGCGCTATGGAAAGATGGAGATGCCCCAAATCCAGATCGTGGATATAAAGGAGGCGTTGCGACGGGGATTGATGAAAAGTCATTTTTCTTCTTCGTTGCTCGGTCAACTGGAAAAAGCGCTTGAAAATGGCGAACAGGCCATCCTGTTTCAGAACCGGCGTGGGTTTTCACTTCGCCTTGAATGTGATCTTTGCCACTGGATGCCCTCCTGTAAAAACTGTGATGTTACCCTCGTCTATCATAAAAAAAACAACCAGCTCCGCTGCCATTATTGCGGGTATGTTGCGGGAATACCTGATAAATGTCCTGAATGCCATGGCGTTCATGTTAAAATGAAGGGATTTGGTACCGAAAAAGTGGAGGAAGAACTGGGGTTGATCTTTCCAAAGGCCCGCATTGCGCGGATGGATCTCGACACTACCCGCAGCAAACATTCACTGCAACAGATCATTGCCGATTTTGAAGCCCGGAAAATTGATGTTCTTGTGGGTACCCAAATGGTCACCAAGGGTCTCGATTTTGACAATGTAAGCCTCGTATGCATCCTGAATGCCGACAACATGCTCAGTTATCCGGATTTCAGGGCAGCAGAACGAAGTTACCAGATGATGGCACAGGTGAGCGGACGTTCGGGTCGCAAATACAAGCAGGGCAGGGTGATCATTCAAACCTACAATGCCAGCCACCCGGTGATCAGGGATGTTGTAAACAATGATTTTCTGGCAATGTATAAAAAACAGCTCGTGGAGCGGCAGAAATTCAAGTATCCGCCATACACGCGCCTGGTACTGCTTAAGCTGAAACACAAAGATCCGGAATTGCTGAACAAGGCAGCGGATGAACTGGCGAAATTGCTGCGAAAGAACTTTGGAAAGCGAATCCTCGGGCCCGAATTCCCCATGGTCTCCAGGATTATGAACTATTTCATCAAGCACATCATGTTCAAGATGGAACGGGAGGTCTCTTCTTCGGCCATGAAGGCAAAGATGGTGGTAGTAATTACAGAGTTTCATTCAGCACCGGCCTTCAGGCCGGTGAGAGTCGTCATGGATGTCGATCCGCAGTAGTGTCAATGACCAGGAAAAGGTCTTCGTTCTCCTTTTTCATCAGGTAGCGCTCCCGGGCGAATTTCTCTAACTGCGTGCTGTCGGTCATGATCTGGTTGGTCAGAATGGAGTCTTTCCTGATCTCCTGGAGGTAGAACTGCTTTTCAAGGTTCAAGCCGTCAAGCTTTTCCTGTACCTGGTTGCGCCGTAAAAGGTTGTTGCTGTCGAAAAAAATCATCCACACAATAAACGCCACTGTCGTGAGGAAGAATTTGTTGATCAGGATCCGGAAAATAAATCTTAAGACAGCCATGATTTTGATTTATAATTGACGAATATGCGATTGACGAATATCCATATTCTACAACGTCATCTCTTTTAAATAGTTGTATATCTCCACCTGCGACCGGATGGCGGCCCCTCTGGTTTTTTTATACTTGTTTTGCTCCTGCGGCCCGATCACCCGTGCTTTTACATTATCTGCAAGCTGCAGGTCAAGCATTTTGCGAAGTTGTTCCCGGATGCCGGGGTCGTAAATCGGTGTTGCCACTTCAATGCGGTTGTCGAAATTCCGTACCATCCAGTCTGCCGAAGTGATGTAGTACTGGTTGTCGCCCCCGTTGCAGAAAACGATGATGCGGGCATGTTCCAGAAAGCGGTCGACGATGCTGATGGCTTCGATGTTGTCACTTAATCCCGGTATTCCCGGAACAAGGGTACACACTCCCCGGATGATGAGTTTGATCTTTACCCCTGCCTGGCTTGCTTTATACAACTTTTTCACCATGGCCCCATCCACAAGGCTGTTCAGTTTGATGATGACCCAGGCCTCTCGCCCCTCGGCTGCATGGTACATCTCATTCTGCAGCATCTTTGTGTAGAACTTCCTCATATTCAAGGGTGCTACTACCAGCGCTTTAAACTTGTATGGCCGGTAGCTCTCTTCGATGAGGTGAAACGCATTTACAACATCGTTGCAAATAGTCTGATCGGCAGTGAGAAGGCTTACATCGGAATAGACTTTTGCAGTCACTTCATTGAAATTCCCCGTACCGATAAAGGCGAAAAAGAAATTGCTTGTGTTTTCCTTCCGGCGGATCAGGATCAGTTTGCTGTGCACTTTAAATCCCGGGATGCTGTGGATGACTTTGACGCCCTCTTCGCGTAACCGTTCCGTCCAGAAAATATTGGCCTCCTCATCAAACCTGGCCTGGAGTTCCATAAACACGGTAACATATTTGCCGTTTCTTGCGGCGTTGATCAGGGCATTGATGACATTGGAATTTTTTGCCGCCCGGTAGATGGTCATTTTAACAGACCGTACTTTCGGATCAATAGATGCTTCGCGCAGGAGGTCGATGATATACTGAAATGACTGGTAAGGATAATGGAGCATGATATCTTTCTCCCTGATTGAGGAAAGAATGCTTCTGCTCAGGGGAAGGTCTTTGTGCATCAGGGGAACCAGGGGTTCATATTCCAGTTCGCGATGCCCGAGGTTGGGAAAGGCCATGAAATCTTTGAAGTTATGATACCTGCCGCCTCCCCTGATGGGATCTTCTTTGGTGATTTCCAGTCGTTTGGTGATGATTTTCAGGAGATCGGAGGGGATCGACTTGTCATAAACGAACCTTACCGGGATGCCGCGTTTCCGTTGTTTCAGGCTTTCTGTCATCACCTCCACAAAGCTTTTAGAGACATCCGTATCAATGTCAATCTCCGCATCGCGGGTGATTTTAACCGTAAAGGCGGAAAAAGTGTCGTAACCGAAAATTGAAAATATCTCAGAAAGGCAATACCTGACAATGTCGTCGAGCAGGATGATGTACCGTTTTTCCCCTTCGGTGGGAAGGATTAAAAACCGGGAAATTGATTTCGTGGGCAATTCAATCAGTGCATAATCGTCTTTGAGCGCCTTGTCATGCCGTCCGACAACCACAGCCAGGTAGATCGACTTGTCGCGCAGGGAGGAGATATCCTGTAAGCTGCTGACCATGATGGGGAATAGCCCTCCTCGAACCTGCTCCCTGAAATATTTACGCACAAAATCCCCCTGGGATTCTGAAAGCTGTGTTTCGTTGATGATAAATATGTTATGCGGCTTAAGCTCTTCAAGGATCTTTTCGTAGATCAGCATAAATTCCCGTTCCTGCAACTGAACCAGTGCTCCGATCTCTTTCAGGGCCTTCCTGGGATTGACAGGGGTGTCATAATGAAAATGGTCAACTTTCGTCATCCGGTTCAGGGTGGCCACCCGTACCCTGAAAAATTCATCCCTGTTGTTGGAGAAAATTCCGAGGAACTTCAGGCGCTCAAGCAAAGGATTGCGCGTATCGGCCGCTTCCTGCAATACCCGCCCGTTGAAGTAGAGCCAGTTAAGGTCGCGGTTTAAGATCGGAACTTTCTGCCTGGGAGCCATCTTACTTCAGCATTTTCGGAAATACAACAAACTCCTGGATGGCTTCCTGGGAAGGAATCTCTTCCCATTTATCCGTGTTGAAGGATAGGCATACGATGCATGATGTCGTCATCTCATCGATCCCGGGATGAAGAAACAGGTTCGCCAGGTTGGTGATGGTCGGGTTGTGCCCGAACAACATCAGGGAGCTGACATCGTTCGGTGTACCGTAAATGATGTCGAGAATACGGTCGTAATAACCATCATAGATCTTCCGGTCTGTCTTTATCTTGTTCACCGGGTAATTGAGCCCGGCGGCCATGAGTTTTGCCGTTTCAAAGGCGCGGAGAGCAGGGCTTGAAACCATCAGGTCAATGGTGGTGTTTCGCTTTAACAGGAAATCCACCATCAGCTGGGTTTTTTTACCGCCCCTGGGAACCAGGGGCCGGTCGAAATCCGACACACCGGGTTCTTCCCAGGAGGATTTAGCGTGGCGCATCAGATATAAGGTCTTCATAGGCTTTTATAAGCTCTTCCAGGTCCCTGGTCTGAAGACCAGGGTTGGTGGGTTAGTAGGCAAACAGTGGGAATTCAGCCATCATTTCATTGACTTTTTTGCCCACTTTCAGGATTTTTGCTTCATTTTCGATGTCGCTGATCACCTCGTCAATCAGGGTTACGATCTTCGCCATGTGTTTTTCTTTCAATCCGCGGGTGGTTATGGCAGGCGTTCCCACACGCAATCCGGAGGTTGTGAACGGAGAACGGCTGTCGAACGGCACCATGTTTTTATTCACGGTGATGTCGGCTCTTACCAATGTGTTTTCCACCTGCTTCCCTGTGATGTTCGGGAATTTGGTCCGCAGATCGATGAGCATCAGGTGGTTGTCGGTGCCGCCTGAAATTACATGGTACCCTTTGTCGGTGAATGCCTTGGCCATGGCAGTGGCATTTTTCTTCACCTGGAGGATGTAGTCCATGTATTCATCTGAAAGCGCCTCATAAAAAGATACGGCCTTTGCAGCGATCACATGTTCGAGTGGGCCGCCCTGGATTCCCGGGAAGACTGCCGAATCCAGCAGCTGTGACATCATCTTAATCTCACCTTTCGGGGTGGTAAGCTTCCAGGGGTTTTCAAAGTCCGAACCCATCAGGATCATCCCGCCGCGGGGGCCGCGCAGGGTTTTATGGGTGGTGGTGGTCACAAAGTGGCAATGGGGCATCGGGTCGTTGAGGAGGCCGCGGGCAATAAGACCTGCAGGATGGGCGATGTCGGCCAGGAGTAAAGCGCCGATTTTATCAGCAATGCTCCGCATCCGTTTATAGTCCCAGTCACGGGAGTATGCCGAGGCTCCGGCAATGATCAGTTTTGGCTTCAGTGCAAGTGCTTTTGCCTCCATCTTGTCATAATCGATCATCCCGGTTTCCTGCTCCACTTCGTAAGATACTGCCTTGTAGAGGATTCCTGAAGAGTTCACCGGTGAGCCGTGTGAAAGGTGGCCGCCATGTGAAAGATCAAGTCCCATGAAAGTGTCGCCAGGTTTCAGGCAGGTCATCAGAACGGCCATGTTGGCCTGGGCACCGGAGTGGGGCTGTACATTGGCCCATGCGGCATTGAATAATTCTTTGGCGCGGTCAATTGCGATTTGCTCAGAAATATCAACATTCTGGCAGCCGCCGTAATATCGTTTTCCGGGATATCCTTCGGCATATTTGTTTGTCAGACAGGAACCCATGGCTTTCAATACCTGGTCGCTGACAAAATTTTCAGAAGCGATCAGCTCCAGTCCGCTGGTTTGCCGATGCAATTCATCCTTAATGACCTTGAAAATCGCACTATCTTTTTTCATAACAAGTTAAAATTTTGGAGATTAAATATCGTTAATTTTGATGAAGGTCTTACGGAACAACAAAAGTAAAATTATTTCAGATAAAATCTTGATATTTGCTTGGAAAAGGCATAAGTAAAATGCAAAATGCAAATTGCAGAAAGCAAAATGCAAAATCACGGTTCTAATTGGCATATTCCATGAATTTCTCCCTTGTAATAATGGTTTTTTTCTTCCTTTTATTTGCAGGGAAATCGTTTGGTCAGGTTTCAGCGGGCAAAGACGATACCATCAACCCGGGGGTCCCCGTAAACCTGACGGCTAAATTCGGAACACTGGCGATTGGGTTGACAACCTACGACAACCATGTTGAAGGGCCTTATGATATCGGGTTCTCCTTTACCTTCTATGGAAAAAAGTATACCACATTCTCGATTGGCGACAATGGATGGATCAGTTTTACCCATAACCTCAACTGGGGGTCGATGCGCAACATCCGCCTGCCAAGCTCAAATGATGCCAGTCCGAAAAATTGCATTCTTGGGGCGATGGAAGACTATAATCCGATCGCAGCCGGAAGTCCGTACATCTTTTTTCAGACAGTCGGAAAGGCCCCGAACCGAAAACTTGTCGTCATGTGGTGCCAGTGCCCCATGTTTGGATGCACCGACCTGTCTGTCTCTTTTCAGATCGTATTGATTGAGGGGGACACCATTGAAACACACATATTCAATAAGCCGGTTTGTGTGAACTGGGATAACAAATGCACCATGGGAATCCAGAATGAAAACGGATTCCGTTGTGATACCCTCCCCAATAAAAACAGGAATTCAACCTCTTTCAGCGTCAGCAAGGAGGGCTGGCGATATGTGCCAACATCCTCAGATACTTACAGTATAACGGAAATTCCGTATCATATGGAACCGATAACTCCCGGGGATAAAATATCGTATCATTGGTATATCGGTTCGGATTTATTGTCAGAAGAGCAGACCCTGGTGGTTGCTCCCTCTGTCACAACAACCTACCGTGTGCTTTGTACCCTGTGCAGCGGTGAGGAGTTCACGGATGAAGTTACCGTTTATGTATCGCCATATATTCCCAACGCGTTCACGCCCAACGGGGACGGATTGAATGATTACTTTCGCATCCTTGGGTTGCCACAGGAGAACATCACGCAGTTCAACATGCAGATATTCAATCGTTGGGGACAGGTGGTTTTCAGTTCCAAAGACATCCTGGAAGGCTGGGATGGTACGATGAAAGGCGACTATTGCCCTGAGGGTAATTATTTGTGGGTGATTTTCTATGAGGATAATAAAAAAACGAGAACCAGCAACAAAGGCACAATAACACTTGTACGGTGAGTAATTGCTGCCTGATGATCATTCAAGATATGTTTTGTAATTTTTTTCTTCGTGTCTCTTCGTGTTGTCTCTGTGGTACTTCGTGTAATAATTTAATACGGAGGATGTTTTTTTTATTGTTTTTTGCTGCTTCCGCCTTTTGTACGGCCCAGAATGCGGCGTTCACAATGCCTGATACAGTTTGTGCAGGAGCACCGGTGAATATCACAAATGTTCAGCCACCCTCCGCCATCTCCTACAACTGGAGTTTCTGCAGTGGCAATGCTTCTTCCGAACCTGACGGATCAAATATAGGCAACCCTGGCCAGAAGCTGAATGGTCCGAGCTACATCACCATGGCCAAGGAGGGACAGGATTATTATACCTTCATCACAAGTACGGGAAACAATAGAATTGTAAAGTGTTTTTTCGGGCCGTCCCTGGCGCAATTTCCGATATCAACCACCGACCTGGGAAGTTTTGCAGTTCCGCCAGGGTTGATGCGGGGCATCCAGGTAAAAAACGACAATGGGATCTGGTATGGGTTTATTGCAAGTGGCCCGAACCTGATCAAACTGGTTTTTGGTTCGTCACTGGCAAATTCTCCGACCTCGCAGGTGATTAACCTGGGAAAAGTGTCGATGGGTTCCGGGTTGGCAATAGAAAAGCAAAACACTGATTGGGTTGGATTTTTACTTGATGTGTCGGGCGACAGGATTTTCCGCCTGGAATTCGGGACAAATCTTAACAACACCCCTTTGAGTTTTGACATGGGAAACATCGGACAACTCTCCGGCCCCGTAAACCTCGTTCTTGCCCTGGAAAAAAACATATGGTATGCTTTCGTGTGCAACGCGACAAGCAGCAGCTTAACCCGGATTGTTTATGGCTCCTCCCTGCTTAATCCGGCTCCGCCCGCAATGAGCCTCCCCGGCATAACCGGGTTGACCCAGAATTCCGGAATCTCCCTGACAAACGACTGCGGAGGAGTGAGCGGATTTGTGACAAACATGGTCAATACCTCGAACGATTGCATCATCCACCTTGTTTTCAGTAAAGGTCTCGGAGGCAATGTAACCGGGTATCGCATCAATAACGGCGGGATATTGAACAAACCATTCGGAATAACTGAATTCGTGCGGCAGAATGATGTACTTTACGCATTTATCGCCAACTTCGGAAGTTCTTCCATCATCCGGATGTTCCTTCCAACATGCATGGCGGCTGTTCCTCCTTTTGCCACCGGCATTATTCCTCCGCCATTCACCTATAACGATGCGGGTAATTACAATGTATTACTCACTGTTGACGGTGGCGCTGCCGGTATCAGCTCGGCGTGCAAAAAAATTGTGGTTATCCCGCAACCGGCTGTTTCACTGGGTCCCGACCGTATCGTGTGCCGGGGACAAAACACCCTCCTGGATGCAGGCACAAATGCAAGCCGGTATTTGTGGTCAACAGGGGCAACCACGAGAACCATCACTGCAGATACCTCAGGCATTTATTGGGTTCAGGCAGTCAATTCATCATCGTGCGAATCTTCTGACACAATTCAGGTTACTTTGAAAGAAAATTCGGAGGCTGCGGTCGATACCACCATCTGCCAGGGGCAGACATATTATGTTCAGCATGCCCTGCAAAATACCGGCGGGATCTATCATGATACACTTCAAAGTGCAAATGGGTGCGACAGTGTTGTCAAAACAACGCTTCAGTTTAAAGAGTGTCCGTTGCTGATTTGGTTTCCAAATGCCTTCACCCCGAACGGTGACGGGCTGAATGATTTTTACAAACCGGTGGGAAAGGAGATAACCAGATACAAGCTTCAGATTTATAATCGCTGGGGAGCCATGATATTTGAGTCGAACGACATCAGCATTGGTTGGGATGGGTATGTGAAAGGAGGAAAAGCCGAACCTGATGTTTATACATTTGATGCCTTCTTTGAAACCTGGCAGTCCCCGGGGGAGACATACCGGGAATCCGGAACATTTACCTTGTCAAGATAAACAAATAAACTATGATACACCGGTTACTGATTTTTAGTCTTATCCTGTTTATCTCCGGGTTTGACAATGCCATGGCTCAATCAGGCGTGAGCCTCCCGAATGCCTCTGCCAGTCTGCCGTTTTTATCGCCACGCGGTTCGGAGTCTCAATCTTCCACGGCAATGCCGGATCCTGCAACCGGGAAACCTGATCCCGCCGCGCAGATGGCCTGGTGGAGCGATGCCCGCTTCGGGATGTTCATCCATTGGGGGTTGTATTCAGTCCCTGCAGGGGAATGGAATGGTAAAACGGAATACGGGGAGTGGATCAGGACGTCGGCAGAGATCCCGCTGGAAGTATATGATCAGTTTCGCCCCAGGTTTAACCCTGTTCAGTTTGATGCCGATGCCTGGGTGAGAATGGCCAGGGATGCAGGGATGAAATATATTGTTATTACTTCGAAACACCATGACGGGTTTTGCCTGTTTGATACGAAGCAATCGGAATTCAACATCATGAGCACCCCGTTCAAACGCGATCCGATGCGGGAGCTTACTGCTGCCTGTGAAAAATACGGATTGAAATTCTGTTTCTATTATTCCATCATGGACTGGCATCATCCCGATTACCTGCCACGCCGTCCATGGGAAAAAACCAGGTCGTCAGATGGCGCTGATTTTGATCGTTATGTGTCATATATGAAGGCTCAGTTGAAAGAGTTGCTGACAAATTATGGCGAGATCGGCGTTTTGTGGTTTGACGGGGAGTGGGAGAGTACCTGGAATGAGAAACATGGCAAAGAAATTTATCAATATGTTAAAAGTCTGCAGCCCGGTATCCTGGTAAATAACCGTGTCGGGGCCGGCCGCCTCGACATGGAGGGACTTACCAAAGCGGGTGCTTTTGGAGGTGATTTCGGAACCCCTGAGCAACAGATCCCTGCCACCGGATTGCCCGGGGTTTATTGGGAAACCTGCATGACCATGAACGACCATTGGGGATACAACAAGGCCGATAAAAATTTCAAATCGACGAAAGAGATCATCCTGATGCTTGCCGATATTGCCTCGAAAGGTGGGAATTACCTGCTTAATGTCGGGCCAACGTCAGAGGGGTTGTTTCCGCAGGAAAGCAGGGATCGGCTTGCAGCAATCGGTAAATGGATGGCATCGAACGGCGAATCGGTTTATGGAACCCAGGCGAGCCCCTTCAGCCAGTTGAAATGGGGGAGATGCACTCAGAAACTGACTGCAACCGGGGCCATCCTCTATCTACATGTCTTCGACTGGCCTTCCGATGGTCAGCTTGAACTGTCCGGAGTTCTGAATACTGCGGAGAAAGCATATTTGCTTGCCGATCCCGCAAAGACCCCCCTTCGGATCAAACGTCAAAATGATGCGCTGGTGATCTCATTGCCAGAGAGAGCCCCCGACACCATTAACAGTGTGATCGCATTGTACATTCAGGGCAAGCCCGATCTGACCGATCCACCTGGATTTCAAACAGTGTTCGACACTTTTGTTGACTCTCTGAGTGTCAGCCTGGTGAGCAATCGGGACAATGTTCAAATCCGGTATAGCATTGGAACAAAAGATCCTTCTTCGACTTCTCCGTTGTACATGCGCCCGTTCACGGTTAAGGAGACAACCCTGGTCAGCGCCCGGTGTTTCAGGGACGGAAAACCTGTGAGTGGTACGGTGAGAAAAGAGTTTAGGAAAGTTGCTCCCAGGGCACCCCACCCCGTCAGGGTTGAGGACCCCGTCAGGGTGGGAGACCCCGTCAGGGTGGGAGACCCCGTCAGGGTCGGATTGCGCTACCGCTATTTCGAAGGTGCCTGGGACAGCCTCCCCGATTTCACCACAATGAAACCTGTGAAAGAAGGGATCACACCCGGTTTCGTGTTTACCCCGCGCAACCAGGATGATCTTTTCAGTTTTGTTTATGACGGATATGTGCAGGTGCCCGAATCGGATGTATATATATTCTTCACCAGTTCTGACGATGGCAGTTGTTTGTGGATTGATGACCAGCTGGTTGTGAATAACGACGGGCTTCACGGACTGACCGAAAAGTCTGGCAGCATTGCCCTGGCCAAAGGATTTCACAAAATCAGGGTCGCCTTTTTTGAAAGGACAGGAAGCGACACGCTGGAGGTTTCAGTGATGAGTCAGACAAAGCCGAAACAGAGGCTGCCCGCAGAGTGGTTGTTTTACTAAAAATCAATTGCAGGCCATTTCAGACGATTTTACCCATAAATAGAATTTCCGATGCGAAAGTTTGTTGTTACCCTTGCCATGTTAATCCCGATGTTGATGATGGCGCAAAAGGTTACATGGAACGGGTACTTCAAGGGATATGCAAAATCTGTAAAAGGCGGTGGTTTCCAATATCATTCCCCCCAGCCGGATGTCACTTCATCACTCCTGCTGCGTTCCATCGACTCGGTACAATATATTGAATGGCAGAGTGAAACGATCCCTGCAGGTTATACCGGGCATCAGGTGAAGCTGATCTGGTTGTTTGGCATTGATGCAAATACCGACAGTCACAAATTTAAGTTATATGTGAATGGAAAATACCTGCTCGGTTTTTCAAATCCACTCACCTCAGAGATGAAAACCTGGGTGGTGGATGGCGTCAGTGGTTCATCCCTGCTCTTTAAAACCACCATGCTTGATAAATATGGTGATCTGATGGGATATGCCATACTCACCCTGCCTGCATCCTATACCGAAAAGGGAAAGCCGCAACAGATCCGCATCGTAGGAGAGTCGAAAGAAAGCAGATCATGGTATATGACCTTTGAAGCAGGAGTGGAGGAAAAACTTATGATAAAGCAGGTGCCTGCCCTTGTCCGGCACCCCGAAGGGAATATGATCCCGGTGCTTTTTCAGTTTGTTCATCTGGGAGAACCTGTATCAGGCACACTTGATATCGCTGGTGGCCCGAAAGTTAAGTTGAACCTTGAAACCGGCTTCAACGAGGTGAAAGTCCTCCTTCCTGAAACCACTCCTGCGGGCGAACATACGGCAGTCGTTGAATTGAACGGAGAAGCGTCATTCACCCGGAACTTCACCATCACACCTGTCCGGCAATTCACCATTTACCTCGTTCAGCACACCCACACCGACATCGGGTACACCCGCCCGCAAACGGAGATTCTGCCCGACCACCTGAGATACATTGATTATGCCCTCGATTTCTGCGATCAGACTGATTCTCTTCCGGATGATGCCAGGTTTCGCTGGACATGTGAAACATCCTGGGCGGTAAGGGAGTATCTTCTGACAAGGCCGGGATTACAGGTTGAACGCCTGAAACGCAGGGTAAAGGAGGGACGTGTCGAACTGACCGGTTTGTTCCTGAACTCCTCCGATCTTGCCGATGAAACCATGATCGCTGCGACACTTCAGCCAATAAAGGAGATGCGTGATAAGGGATTTACCGTGAGGGCCGCCATGCAGAGCGACATCAACGGAGTGCCCTGGTGTTTGACTGACTACCTTTCCGGTGCAGGGGTCGAATTTCTGAATATGGCCCAAAATACACACAGGGCAGACAAACCATTTGATAAGCCAACCACCTTTTGGTGGGAATCGCCATCCGGAAACCGGATCCTCGTTAACCGTCCCGAACATTACATGTGGGCCAACAGCCTCGGGATTCTTGGCAGCCCGGAAACCTTCAGCAAAGGATTGTTTCAGCATTTGCAGGACATAACGTTAAAAGGTTATGCTTACGATCATTACGCGATACAATTCAGCGGGTACCTTACCGATAATTCACCACCTTCCACCACAGCCTGTTCCCTGGTGGAGCAGTGGAACAGGGAATATGTGTGGCCGAAACTCCGGCTTGCCACCATTTCTGAATTCATGGATTATATGAAGGTGAACCATGCCGGTGAGTTACCCGTAATTCGCGGCGCCTGGCCCGACTGGTGGATGGATGGCTTCGGATCTGCTGCCATCCAGACTGCTTATGCCCGTTCAGCCCACGCCGGTTACATTGCGAACGAAGGACTTATGTCGGTCAGCGCCATGATGGGAGTGCCTCAGAACAATCACCTGGTTGAACTCCGGAAGCAGATCACGGATGATATTGCATTTTATGACGAACATACTTTCGGAGCGGCAGAGAGTATCACCGATCCGCTTTGTGAAAACAGCGTGGTGCAACTGGGTGAAAAGGAATCTTATGTTTGGAGTGCCGTAAAGAAAAACCACATACTGCGCGAAGATGTGATGGGACAGGTGCAGCCATACATTCCGCGTTCGGGTTATCCGACCATCGCGGTTTTCAATACCCTGAACTGGAGACGTTCCGGCGGGGTGATGGTTTATATAGACCACCAGTTGCTGCCAAAGGACAAAGAATTCAGGATCCTTGATGCAGGCAGCCAGGTGATGGCGCTTCAGCAGGTATCGACCCGTGAGGAGGGGACCTGGTGGATGCTCGATGTGAAGGATATTCCACCCCTGGGTTATGCCGTATACAGGATCGCTGTTGACTGGGAAACAAGGGAACCCCTGGCGGAAAAACCCTTCAGTGGAACCCTTGAAAATGAGTATTACCGGTTAACATTTGATCCGGTGACAAGTAAAATTACCGGGTTTTATGACAAGGAATGGAAGATGGAAATCATCGATAATTCCGCGAAATACTCCCTCGGGGAATTTATTTATGAACGCCTCGGAAAAAACCGCGGCCAGCTGGAACAACATAAGCTTGACGAGTTTACGCGAAAGACCTGGAGCAATCTGAAGGTGGGTGCGATCCATCCGGGGCCGGTCTGGCAGAGCATCATCCTGTCAGGACAAATGGAAGGGTGTGCAGATCCGTCAGGGATCCGATGCGAAATCAGGCTGTACAATCTTGAAAAGAAGGTCGAATTGTGCTACTCTATGAAGAAACTTGCCGTCACAGACCCTGAAGGTGTTTACGTTGCATTTCCATTTAAGCTGGAAAAAAGTCATCATGTTGCCGAAGTAGCCGGAGGCACCATGGTTCCGGGGAAAGAACAACTCGAAGGGTCGGCAAGCGACTGGACCGGCATTCAGAATTTTGTCTCCCTTCGGAGTGACAGCGGGCAGGTTGTTTTTGTTTCACCGGAGATCCCACTGGTGCAGCTGGGCGATATTAATCTGGGGAAGTTTTTCAGGGGGAATAATCCCACCCCCGGGTTACCAGACCCCACCCCCGGCCCCTTTCCAGGATTTCATGACCCCACCCCCGGCCCCTCCCCAAGAAGGGAGGGGGGGATGAGCTACCCCGCGTCAGGACAAATTTTTTCATGGGTGTTAAATAATTACTGGACAACCAATTTCCTGGCCAGCCAGGAGGGCGAGCTGAAATGGAGTTACCAGGTTACATCGGGGGCCAATCCTTCAAACACCCTCGCCACAAGGTTCGGGATGGAAAACCGGATCCCTTTTCTGCCCAGGGTTTTTCCTGCTTCGGCAGGGTCTGATTCGGCACTTATTCCCAGGTCGTTCTTTTCCAGTACGTTGAATAACCTTGCTCTTATTTCAGCCCGCCCGTCGGCAAATGGGAAAGGGGTCATATTTCAACTTCGTGAAACTACCGGCAAGTATGATTCAATTCCGATCGAAGATATGCGGCTCTCTTCCACCACGCTTGCATCTGCTGTTCATGCCAGGTCAGCAACCGAGGTCAATGTGCTGGAAGAGCCGATCCTGAAAATCTGGGACCGGAACTCAGATGCCGGGTTAATGTTCCACACCTGTTGGCTGGCTTTCAAACCTTACGAGACTAAGTTCCTGCTCATGGAGTTACAGGATAGATAGCCTGCAGCATTGATTTCCAGGAAGCCACTTGAAGTTTTTCTGAATTTTAACCCTTCAATCCCCGTAAAGAAATACCTTTGTTGCAAATAGACAGCCAAAAGGGAGTTTGCCTGGCGGGAAAAATGATCATTCTGTATTATAGGTAATACAATGGATAAAAAACTCAATGTGCTGGTTATTGAAGACAACCAGGCAGATGCCGAGATGAACATAAGGATTCTGCGTACATCTGGCTATAACGTACATTATGAGCGGGTTGAGAATGGTGAGCAGATGACCATCGCGCTAAACCGGGGCAACTGGGACATTATTCTGTCTGATTATTCCATGCCCCGTTTCAGTGTTCAGTCTGCACTCGAAATCTATTATGCACATGGAATTGACATCCCGTTTATCGTCATTTCAGGAACGATCGGAGAGGAAAAAGCAGTAGAGTTAGTCAAAGCCGGTGTGCATGATATCCTGGTAAAGGGGAAGATGTCCCGTTTCATCACAATTGTAGAGAAGGAACTCAGGGAGGCTTCGAAAAGGAGGGGATTTGATACGCTGAGTTCTTCGCTGGAGCAAAGTAAACAGAGATACAAACGCTATATTGATCATGCCCCTGACGGTGTTTTTATCCTGGATGAAAAAGGAAATTACATCGAAGTGAACCCTGCTGCCTGTGCAATGAGCGGATACTCCTCCGAAGAACTCTTAACCCTGTCTGTCCCGGATATCCTTACCGAAAGTTCACAACTGAATTGGCTGGCTCATTTGAACAGCCTTATCACTAACGGCTCATTACAGGCGGATATCTTTGTCAGGCGTAAAAGCGGCGAGCTGCGCTGGTGGGTGCTTGAAGCCACCAGGCTTTCTGATAACCTCTTTCTTTGCTTTACCATTGACATCACGCGGCGCAAAGAGATGGAGGAAAACTTAAGGAGTCACCAGGTTGAACTGGAACTGCAGAATGATGAACTCCTGGAGGCAAATTCCAGGGTGGAAGCTACCTCCCTGAAATATTCAGAACTCTACGATTTTGCTCCGTCAGCCTATTTTACGCTGTCAAAGGGCAAAGTGATCCAGGATCTCAATTACAGCGGGACACGAATGCTTGCAAGTGACCGGTCCAAATTATTGGGCACCCGTTTCGACCGGGTTGTCTCAGGAAATACACTCCCGGCCTTCAATCTCTTTTTCAGGAACGTTTTTAAGAGTAATTCAAAACAGGTATGCGAACTAATCCTTGAAGCAGGAGGCGAACGGCCAAAATATGTCCACGTTGAAGGCATTACTGTCGGACAAGACAATCAATGCCTGATGAATGTGATCGATATCACCGGACGCAAGCAAACCGAAGTCCTGTTGCAACAAATGCATCACAATTTTGAAACCTTTTTTAATGCGATCGATGATTTCCTTTTTGTTCTTGACGGACAGGGTGCTATTATACACTGCAACAACACCGTCATACAAAGACTTGGCTACTCTCCGGAAGAACTGACCGGACAATCGGTGCTGATGGTTCATCCGCCCGAACTCCGTAAGGAGGCAGGCAAAATTATAGCCGGGATGCTTCGTGGAGAAGTTGACTACTGCAATGTCCCGATCATGGCCAAATCGGGGTTCCGGATTGAAGTTGAAACAAGGATTTCAAAGGGGCACTGGAATGGGAAACCGGCAATTTATGGTGTCAGCAAGGACATCACACAGATCAAGCTGTCGGAGGAGAAATTCTCAAAAGTGTTTTATCTCAATCCCTCGGCCTGCGGACTCGACGATTATATCACGGGCAAATATATAGAGGTAAATGAAGCGTTTAGCAGGCTTCTCGGGTTCGTCAAAGAAGAAGTTATAGGGAAAACCCCCCTTGAATTGGGCATTTTAACTGTTGACAGTCGAAACCAATTGTTGCAATCGATCGCCGATAAAGGGCATGGAATGAACATTGAAACGAACCTGGTTGCAAAGAACGGTGACGTCAAACATGTAATGCTCTCTGCTGAAATTATAAACATCCAGGAGAAAAAATACCGGTATACCGTTGTCCACGACGTTACAGAGCGAAAGCAGGCAGAGGTAGAGATACGCAGGGTGAACGGCTTTCTCGATTCGGTCATTGATAATATTCCTGACATGATTTTCATCAAGGACGCAAAGGATCTGCGTTTCGTAAGGATCAACCGTGCGGGAGAGGAACTTCTGGGTTTTACCCAGGAAGAGCTTGTGGGTAAAAGTGACTTTGATTTCCTTCCGAAGGAAACTGCGGCAGGTTTTGTGGAAAAAGACCGCGAGGCTCTCAGCAATAAGAGGTTGACCGATATCCCCCAGGAGCCTATTCAGACAAGGCACAAAGGAGTGCGGATATTGCACACGCAGAAGATGCCGATGTTCGATGATCAGGGTGAGCCTGAATATTTGCTTGGAATCTCACTGGATATCACCGATCTCCAGAGAGAAGAGCAGGCCAGGAAGGTGAGTGACGAAAAATACAGAACAATGCTGAATGCTTCTCCGGATGGCATTCTTTTGATCGACCTCCGGGGAATTATCAGCGAAGCCTCTGAAATCGGGCTGGAAATATTCGGGGCCATGACCCGGAATGACCTGGTGGGGAAAAATTGCCTGTCATTTGTTCCATCAGAAGAAAGAAGGGTGTTTCGGGATTTATATGAAAAGACAATCAATGAAGGGCTCGCACAAAATATTGAACTCAAAATAAGAAAGAGGAACAACACGTTGTTTCCGGCTGAAATAAGCACCACACTGATACAAAGTCAGGATGGCACTCCGCTATCCTTTATGATCATTATCCGCGATATTTCCCAGCGTAAAAAAATGGAAACCAAGCTGATGCATTCCGACAGGATGGCCAACCTGGGCGAAATGGCAGCCGGCATCGCCCATGAAATCAACCAGCCATTGAATATCATATCAATGGTCATGGATAAAATTTTATTTGAGAAGGCGAAAACCGGAAGTGAGGATCAGGACTTCCTGGTAAAAAAATCAGAAAAGATTTTTGACAATATTACCAGGATACGAAACATCATTGACCATGTCAGGACATTCTCGAGAACGCAGGATGATTATTTATTGACAGCCTTTGACATTAACTCAAGCATCGAAAATGCCGTTTCAATGATTGCCGAACAGTTCAAGCATCTTGGAATATCACTGGACCTTCAGCTTGACAGGGACCTTCCTCAGATACATGGCAATACGTATAAATTTGAACAGGTAATGATTAACCTCCTCGTAAATGCCAAAGATGCAGTGATCGACATCAAAGGCCATGAAGGAACTGCGCGTGAACTGATTGTTGACATCAGGTCGTACAGTGAGAATGGATATCTGATCGTTGAAGTCGCCGACAATGGCATTGGTATCAGCACCGACGACATAAGCAACATCATGCTCCCTTTTTATACGACCAAAGATGAAGGAAAGGGAACCGGGCTCGGGCTGTCGATCTGTTATCAGATAATCAAATCAATGGGAGGAACCATTGAGGTTGTGAGTAACAAAATGCATGGAACAATTGTTAAAATATTATTGACAAGTCACTTGTAACTGGCATCATGGAAGCGAAAAATAAGATCAAGATCCTGATCCTCGACGATGAAAAGCAATTTACGGAAGAGTTAAGCGGATTTTTCGTCGATTCGGAATTTGATTCGTATGAGGCCAACACGGCTGCAGAAGGAAAAAAAATCATGAGTATCCACGCAATTGACCTGCTCATCCTCGATGTGCGCCTGCCGGGTGTGAATGGACTCGATATTCTGAAAGAGGTAAAAAGTGACTATCCTTTCATGGAGGTTATCGTCATCTCTGCACACGGTGACATGGATACCGTAATCAAGGCCATGCGTCTCGGGGCATTCGATTACCTGCGCAAACCATTCAGGTTTCTTGACATACAGATTGCCATAGAACGGACGCAGAAATATCTTCAGATGCAGCGACGGCTGAAGCAGATGGAGGAGAAGAACTCATTGATCTCGAAGTCCCTTGAAGAGAAAATCGACCGGCAGTTTATTGGTGTCAGTCCCCGGATCCTCGAGGTTTTTGAAAGTGCCCTTGCAGCAGCGAATTACCCTGATGCCAATGTGCTGATTACCGGGGAGAGTGGAACTGGCAAGGAGAACATAGCAAGGATCATACACTATTCGAGTAACAGGAAAGATCATATTTTTGGTGCGGTAAACAGCAGCGCCATTACCGAAACACTTCTTGAAAGTGAATTTTTTGGTCATAAGAAAGGCTCATTTACCGGTGCCGTCTCCGATAAAATGGGTTTTTTTGAAGTATGCAACGGGGGGACACTTTTCCTGGATGAAATTGCGGATATGCCACTCAACCTTCAGGCAAAGATCCTGCGCGCTTCTGAAGAGAAGGTGATAACCCGTGTTGGCGATACTGCCCAGATCCGGACCAACTTCCGCATTATTTCAGCAACCAATCACGATATTAATAAGAGGGTTGCAAAGAAGAAATTCCGGCTCGACCTCCTCCACCGGCTCAATACACTGCACATTCACATCCCGGCATTACGGGAGAGACCAGAAGATATCAAGCCTCTCCTGAACTATTTTATTGAAGTGTATGCCTCGAAATTCAGCAAACCTGCCCTCCATGTTTCGAAGGAGGCCGTTGATGTGCTCGTGAAATACGATTTTCCCGGAAATGTGCGGGAACTTAGAAACCTGGTCGAAAGAGCAGCCATCCTGTGCAAAGGCAACAGGCTTGAAGTCCGTGATTTCCCGCTTAACGGACCGAAGCCGGAATTGCATGTTCCTGAGGCAGATTCAGCAAATTTGAAAACGATTGAGATAAAGATGATCCGTAAGGTGCTGCTGGCTTGCAAGTTCAACCAGCAGGCTGCAGCAGATGCCCTCGGAATACACCGCGATGCCCTGAGCCGGAAAATGAAAAAGTACAATATTCCGGGGAATAAAAGCGAAGATTAACCTTATACAGGGAAACAGGCTGTTTGTTTCACGCGATAACGCGTACAGCACGTGATTATATTGCCGGCTGTTCTGATATTTCCACGCATTCCGTGTGGTAATTTTTTTCTGAAAAAATAAATCACTTTTTTTTGTTTTCATCTTCAGGGGCTTAACTCATTTAAACGGGTTTTCCTGGTTATTATCTCTTTTACGGCTCACCCTTTGTATATACTCATGGCACAAGAGGTAAACCGTCCCTCATGTAAAGCACGGTTTTTTTTATTTAATATAGGAGATTAAAAAAATGGTAGAAAAGACTATCGGATCATCAAGCCTCGTTGAAGTTATCGACCGTATCCTTGACAAAGGTGTTGTAGTTGATGCATGGGTAAGAGTTTCTTTGGTAGGTATCGAATTGCTTGCAATTGAAGCAAGAATCGTTGTTGCCTCTGTTGAAACATACCTGAAGTATGCTGAAGCCATCGGATTAACTGCAAAAGCAGCTTAATTTGCATTCAGATTAACAGCTATTCTTGCTAAAACATCCTTCCCTGATTATTCACGAAAGCATGAGTTACCAAGAATTTCTTTTTTCCACGCCTGCAGTATCCCGATCACACCAACCCCCGGCCCGATAATTATCATGAGGGAATGTCAAAAAGTCATCTTTCCCGAAAACCTGCAAATAAACTACCAAGAATGAATCCACTGCCCGAATTAAACATCGATGGTTTTTTTGACAACATCATAACCTCCTACGAAACCCGCATTCAAAAAATTCAAACAGCTTTCCAGTCATCTGAAAATATTACAGAATCATCGCACTGCCTGTTCGACAACGTGCATAATTCTCTCAACGATCTGAAAAAGGAGCGGGAAGTCCTGAATTTCAGAATTTGTGAAATTATGGCAAAAAACGGATCCCTCCGTAAAAAGGATTATTATTCGATGATGTCAGGCATTCTTTGCGCGCTCGACGAAAAAGAACGGGCCGCTGAAATTTTGTTCCTCTCATTTATCGAATCCCAGAAAGAGACTGCCCAGTCGCTTAAATTAAGCCTGCTCGGCATCAGGGACATTACATCGCAGGATGCCACCGAAAAAATCAACATCATCAAGGAGCAACTTTCCCAGGTTTCTAAAGTACAGGAAATGAGGAAGGAAACAGTAATGAAGACCTTCATGGATTTTCAGAACATGCACGGCAGGATGATGGAGTGCCTGGAAAGTTTGCTCGAAAAAGGCGATCAGATCCAGGTAAAAGATATAAAAAGCATAAAAAATCAAATTATCAAGGAGATCAATTAATTCAGGTAACATATCAATAATTCTAAAATAGGAGATAACAACATGGGACTAGCATCAGACATGAAGAACCTGACAGAAGAGTTGCTTGCATCATTCAGGCAGCGCATCAGGGAAAATGAAGAACTTGTTAACGATGTGCAGATAACGCTTGACGGTTTCCGCAAGGACCACCAGGAGATGGCTGCCGCTTTAAATGCAAATGCTGCTGCATTAAGAAAAGGCCTCGCCCGCGGGGAGAAAGAACGGCTGGGCAACTTCAAGGGATTAATGACAGGAATCCATGGAACAATTGCCTCCATCCAGAAGGAAGTAGTGGCGATTCAAACTTCCACGTTTAACATGATCAATGAATTTACCGTTGAGCGGTCGCAGATGGCTGAGGAACTTGGGAAGTCCTTTGCTGAAGAAAGAGCCGGACGGGCGCAAAATGAAAAAACACGTATGAAGGAGTTTGATGCCCTCATGACAAACATCAATGCTGATATCAAAAGTATCAATGATGAAGTTTCGGCAATTTTCCTGAATACGAATGATATGCTCGACCGGTTTGAAAAGGAACATCAGGACATGTCGGCAGAACTGAGAGCGGAACTTGCCAAGAACCTTGGAGAAAGGGTTGAGTACACGAGGACCCTGCTTTCCGGGTTCCAGAAAAGATTGTCGGAAATCGGCAGGGAAAACCAGAAAATGGCCCAGAAACTGAGAAAAGATCTTGCCAAAGGCGAAAACGAACGGATCAGCGATTTTAATGCAATCATGAAAGGCATTCATGTCTCTATTAAAGATATCCGGAAAGAGGTCAGGGATGTACAGAAATCAACCGGTGCAATGCTGGATGATCTGCTGCAAAACCGGGTTGAGGCATCGGCCGAATGGAATAAAATGAAAAGTGCGATGGACCATATCAGGAAAACTGGCGTTGTTCCCGCACCCAAACAGGCACCGAAGAAAGCTGAAAAACAGGAGGCGAAAAAAGAGGCCCCTGCAGCCCCTGCAAAGGCAGCCCCGGCTGAGGCAGTAAGTGCCGTTCCGGCCCAGGAAGTTCTTGCATTTGCCACATTTAAGGAAGAGCCCCTGAAACTTGAAGATAAGGTGCTGGATTTTATTAATAAACATCCCAAGGGCGTAAAGATCTCGGAGATGGAAGCACCACTGGGAGAAACACGCATGAAACTTGGCTTTACCGCCAAAGGTTTGCTCGACGAGGGTAAAGTGCAGAAAATTGACAACATTTACTTCCCGTTGAAATAACCCGGTTCTTCGTCATTCATTTTCCAAATGATTTTGCCCCATGATAGAAGTTTTTAATTGCCCGTTTTGCAGCGGCACAGGCAAGGATCCTTTTGACCTGCTTTCCTCAATCTCACATTGCCTGGCATGCAATGGCCTCGGACGTGTGAATGTTGAGAAACCCTTGATGAAATGCGTTTTTTGTGCCGGGTCCGGTAAAAACCCGCTGGGAGCAAGGGTGCCGTGTATTGTGTGTAGCGGAAAAGGGAGCAATCACGTTGCCGGCAGCAATGTGTGCCTGAAATGCAAAGGGACTGGCAAATCAGGAGATAACCTGCCGTGCACGCAATGCAAAGGCAAAGGGTTTGGCGCCTGATCAGGGTATCTGAAAATGAAAAACGTCGGAGCGGGTATCAGGAACAGCATGATCAAACGGCAGGCTGCACTGGAAAGGTTCAGGGAAAGGAAGATCGCGTTCCTGACAGCAAGGGAAGAGATAACAAAGGAGATTGAGGAAGCCAGGACCATCTGGGAGGAGACGCTGAAGCAGCTGCCGAACCTGCCTTTTTAATACAAATCAAAATTAACCAGCACATTTGCACAAACTATACCAACAATGAGCAACAACAATGAGATGAATACCGTGCTTGAACTGAAGCCGATGTCCAATTTTGTAGAAACGGATTACATAAGGGACATCACCAGCCGCGGCCTTACGTATATCCAGGCTGGATTCCCGGTTCATTTCAGGGGGCCTTCAGGTACCGGGAAAACGACGGTAGCCATGCACCTGGCAAGTAAAATCGGCCGGCCTGTTGTCATTATCCATGGTGATGCCGAGTATAAAACTTCCGATTTGATCGGAAGTGAACAGGGGTATAAATATAAAAAGCTTGACGACAAATTCATCCATTCTGTTCATAAGTATGAAGAGGACATGACCAAGCAATGGGTGAACAACCGTTTAACCATCGCAGTGAAAAACGGGTTCACCCTGATCTACGATGAATTTACGCGTTCACGTCCTGAGGCCAACAATATCCTGCTTCCGATTCTTCAGGAGCGGATGTTAAGCACATCGGCAGCAAAGGAGGAGGATTACTATATGAAGGTACACCCTGAATTCCGTGCCATCTTTACGTCAAACCCTGAAGAGTATGCCGGTGTTAACCGCACGCAGGATGCACTGCGCGACCGCATGGTGACCATGGACCTGGACCATTTCGACTATGAAACCGAATTGCAGATTACCAGGGCCAAATCGCAATTGTCGTTAAAGGATACCGAAATTATCGTTAAAATTGTGAGAGGTTTGCGTGAATCAGGGAAAACGGAATTCGATCCGACCATCCGCGGTTCCATCATGATTGCCAAAACACTGGCAACCCTGAAAACAACACCCTCGAAATCAAAAGATATGTTCCGGAAAATCTGCCAGGATATTCTTACGTCAGAAACCAGCAGGATTGGCTCAAAAACCAACCAGGAAAAGGTGAAATTCATCGTGAACGAACTGATAGAACAATACACCAGTTTAAAAATTGCGCAATAACATCCATCCGCATTAAAAAATCAATGTCATGCCAATATCAACTGCACTAAAGGGACTTCAGAGCATCAAGAGCATGCAGAATGTCGTTAAATCGGGTATTCCAAACAAGGAAGATTCGGATTTTATAAAATTGTACATGTTCGAAAAGGAGAGAACCCGGCTGAAAAGTGAAGAGGTCCGGATCTTACTGAGACTTGAAATCATCCAGGACAGGCTGAAAGAGATCCAGGCCTATTATGATGAAAAAGCCGGGGACATGCATTCCGTCAAACCTGCAGAAAAGAGTAAAAAACCAAAGAAGGATGATGAGAAAGCATGGAAGACCATGTCAATAGATTATTAAAAAAAATGCAATGTCAGAACCTACCCACTCCATTCAGGCGACAGGTCTTGCCGATATTCTTGAAAGAGTCCTCGACAAGGGAATCGTAATTGCAGGAGATATAAAAATTCAGATAGCGGATATTGATCTGCTGACCATCAAAATCAGGTTGCTGATCGCTTCGGTCGACAAGGCGATGGAGATGGGGATCAACTGGTGGCAGGAAGATACGTACCTTTCAACAAAAGCCAGGGAGAAGGAGCTGATGCAGCACCAGGAAGAGCTGGTGTCGCGTCTGGAGAAACTGGAGGCGATGAACAGGCCGGAGTAACTTCCCCCGTTCAGGCGGAGGCTGGAATAGTTTTTCTATAAACCGTATTAACATGATTCACAATGGACAACGATAAGAATAATAAAAAAAAGGACGAAGCCGATACCGGATTTTTCGGACTTGGTGATCTGTTCAAAGGTATTGAGAAACTTGTTGACCTTGCAGGGAAACTCGATGAAAAGGGTGGCATTAAAAAGGAAGGGGAGCTCAATTTTGACCACATCAAAAAAGGAATGAAAGGTGTCTATGGCTTTACAATAAACACGGCAGTTGGCGGAAGCCCGAAAGTAGAAACTTTCGGCAATATCAAAAAAACACCCGAGGGACCCAAAGTGGATGAAGAACGGGAACCCATTACCGACATCTTTAATGAAAAGAATGAACTTGTGATTATTGCAGAAATGCCGGGAATCGAGGAAAATGACATTGTTATTGATTTGAAAGAAGATATCCTTGAAATTTCAGCAGTCAACAAAAGCAGGTCATACCGCAAGGAAGTGCTGCTTCCTGAAAAAGCCGAAAGGAAAAATCTAAGGCATAAATTTACAAACGGCATCCTTGAGATCAGGATAAAAAAATAGCGCAATGGGACTGAAGGGCTTAGATAACAGCGACCTGAAACTTCTCATTTTTGGCGGAAAAGGCGGTGTTGGAAAAACCAGTTGTGCCGTTGCCACAGCCATGTCACTGGCTGAAAATTTTAAAACATTGCTTATCTCAACTGATCCGGCGCATTCCGTGTCGGATTGCCTTGGTCAGAAAATTGGATTCCAGGTAGTTAAAGTAGATGGCAGCCCCAACCTCTCTGCGATTGAAGTATTTGCCGACGAGGCGCTTTCAGTATTTATCAGTGCGCATCAGGCTGAACTGAAAAAGTTGCTCGAAACTTCAACAAATCTTGATAACCAGGATATTGAAGAGATGCTTGCCCTGTCGATTCCCGGCATCGACGAGGTGATGAGTTTTAAAACCATCACCGATTTCATGGAACAGGGGGAATACGATAAATATGTTGTGGATACTGCACCCACCGGGCATGCCTTAAGGTTGATATCTTCTCCGAAGTTATTGGACGACTGGATCAAGGTGGCTGCAAGAATGAGGTGGAAATACCGGTACATGATCACCAGTTTTTCAGGATCCTACCAGCATGATGACGTGGATGTGCTTTTACTCAGCCTGAAAAGGACTGTCAAAAGGATTGAAAACATCCTGCGCGATGCAACCCGGTGTGAATTTATCCCGGTTTGCATTCCGGAAGCAATGGCAATGAGGGAAACAGAAAGATTGCTGTCGATTCTTGCCAGTTCTGGTATCGTTGCACGACAGCTCATTGTAAACAATGTGATGGTTTCGGATGAATGCGGATTCTGCAGGCGGAGCAAAGCCAGCCAATTGCCTTATTTAACCGGCATCAACGAAACCTTTCGTCATTTAAACAAAGTTGAAGTGCAAAGGTTCGCAGAAGAGATAAAAGGGCTGGATGCTCTGAATAAGTTGAAAATGTGCCTGTTTGAATAAATTTCAGCAATGACTAAAACAAAAAGCGACATAATCCTCCGTGTAAAGGAAGCCCTGGTAAAGGACGTTGGAAGGGCCATCGCAAGGATCGACCCGAAAGACATGAAATTGCTTGACCTGGAAAGTGGCGACCTTGTTGTGATTGAAGGCAAGCGTGCAACACCGGTAAAAATCATGCCTTGTTATCCGGAAGACAGGGACAAGCGCCTCATTCAAATTGACGGGATTACCAGGGAAAATGCCCAGGCAGGGATCGATGAGAAAGTGACTGTTGAAAAAGCAACCTTCCGCCAGGCGATAAAAATAAAGTTAAAGCCAGACACTAAATCAGGCTCTTTGTTCAAGGCTGATGACTCAAAATATATCGGTTCTTTGTTCAGTGGGCTGCCTGTGATAAAAGGCGATAAAGTGAGGGCGAATTTATTCGGCTCACGCTCAGTGAATTATACGGTTACCGGTGTCAACCCGGAGGGGATCGTGCTGATCCACCCGAATACCATTTTTCAGCTTGAACTGGCAAAGCAGGACGGAGAGCACCGGAGCAAGGTCTCTTACGAGGATATCGGCGGACTTGGCAACCAGGTTCAGCGTATCAGGGAGATGATTGAACTTCCCCTCAAGTATCCGGAAATATTTGACCGGCTGGGGATCCAGCCACCCAAGGGGGTATTCCTCTACGGGCCTCCGGGAACCGGAAAAACACTCATTGTCAGGGCGGTTGCACAGGAAACAGATGCCTATTTTATC
The DNA here is from genome assembly GCA_903926565.1 of uncultured Bacteroidales bacterium. GTDB lineage: Bacteria > Bacteroidota > Bacteroidia > Bacteroidales > FEN-979 > CAIVAT01. The sequence goes on along the minus strand of CAIYJU010000135.1, from coordinate 15,011 downwards.
AACATCTCCGGCCCGGAGATCATGGGTAAATTTTACGGGGAGAGCGAAGGCCGGATCCGTAAACTTTTTGAGGAGGCCCAGGCCCATGCGCCTTCCATTATCTTTATCGATGAAATTGATGCCATTGCCCCCAAAAGGGAGGAGATGGGGGGAGAAAAACAGGTTGAAAAACGTGTTGTCGCCCAACTGTTGTCATTGATGGATGGCCTTGAATCGAGAGGGAAGGTCATCGTGATCGGCGCGACCAACATCCCTAATTCCATTGATCCCGCACTGAGAAGACCCGGAAGGTTTGACCGTGAAATTTCAATCTCCATCCCCGACAAAAAGGGAAGGCTGGAAATTCTCCTCATCCACACCCGGGGGATTCCGCTGTCGATGGATGTGGATATGGAAAAACTGGCCGAAATCACCCACGGATTTGTGGGTGCCGATCTTGAAGCGCTGGCCCGGGAAGCCGCCATGACCGCCCTGCGGAAAATATTGCCGCAAATCGATTTTGCGATGGCCGAAATTCCATACGAAATATTGATGGCGCTGGAAGTGACCATGGACAACTTTACGGATGCCATGAAAGAGGTGGAACCTTCGGCAATCAGGGAGGTTTTCGTAGAGGTGCCTGATGTGAAATGGGAAGATGTTGGCGGCCTTGACGAAATAAAGGAGGCACTGAAAGAGACAGTGGAATGGCCGCTCCAGTATGCTGAACTGTTTAAGAAAGCTGATACACGGCCCCCCAAGGGAATTATCCTTCACGGGAAACCGGGAACCGGCAAAACATACCTGGCCAAAGCGCTGGCAAGCGAAAGCGGCGTGAATTTCATTTCAGTAAAAGGGCCCCAGATCCTGAGCCGTTATATCGGTGAATCGGAAAAAGGGGTACGCGAACTCTTCAGGATGGCAAAGCAGGCATCTCCATGCATCCTCTTCCTCGACGAAATTGACAGTCTGACACCCAGGCGCAGCAACGATGGCTCAGGTTCCGGCGTAATTGAAAGAGTTATCGGGCAGTTTCTTACAGAAATGGATGGGATTGAGGATTTGAAAGGCGTTATTGTACTCGCAGCAACCAACAGGATCGATTTGATAGATCCCGCCCTGCTCAGAAGCGGCCGGTTCGACCTGATCTTCGAATTGCCATTGCCGGATGTGAAAACCAGGGAGCAGATATTCCATATACATACAAGGAACAAACCCCTTGGGAAAAAAGTAAACATCGCGAAGCTCGCTCTTAAAACCGATACCATGACGGGGTCGGATATCGAATTTGTATGCCGCAAAGCTGCAATGCTTGCCATCCGGGAACTGATTGAAAAAAACAGGGACAATGGCAAGGTGAATTCTGGTGAAATATCAATTTTGGAAACACATTTTGAAGAAGCAATACAACTGGTATTGAAGCAAAACATAACGAAGAAGTAAGCGGAACCCGAAACCTTCCGGGTTTTTAATACCCGGAGGGTTTATTCAACCAACCAACTGATATGACAGCAAAAGGATTATACATCTATGGGATTGTGCCCAATTTTTATGGTACAACCCAATTTCAAACTCTTGAAAATTCGGGAGTTTATGCGGTTACGTTTCAAAATATTTCGGCCATTGTTTCAGAAAGAGACAGCTCCGAAGTCAATTTTTCAGACAGGGAATCCCTGGCTTATTTGCTGGTCCATCACCAGGAAACCATCGAAGAACTCCAGCGGAAGGGATTCACCATGATCCTCCCAATGAGGCTTGGCACCATCGTAACTTCAACGGATGAGGTGCTCAAAATTCTTACCTGTGGTCATGATCTGATCATAGATGCCCTGAAGAAGATTGAGTACCTGACTGAAATAGACCTGGTTGTAACATGGGGTGATTTTCCCGGGCTGCTTCAGGATATTTCCACCCATCCCGAAATCAATGCGCTGAAAGTCGAACTCTTGCAAAACAATCATGCCCTGACAAAAGTTGATCAGGTAAAAGTAGGTATGCTGATAAAAGAGAGGTTGGATACCGAAAATAAGGATGTTGAGCTGAAGGTGCTGGATGTATTATCCCCTTACGGCCTCGATATCAAAATGCATGAAGTGATGAATGACGAGATGATCTTAAATTCTGCATTTTTAATAAACAGGAATAAAAGGGAAAAGTTTGAGCATGCAATTGACATGCTTGACGAAAAATACCAGGGGGTCCTGAATTTTAAACTGATAGGCCCGTTGCCCTGTTACAGTTTTTTCACGCTGGAGGTTGTTGCGTTGAATGCCGACAAGGTAGATCAGGCACGGAAAGCGCTGGGTGTCAGGGAGAAAATATCCGAGCAGGAGATAAAAAGGGCCTACCTGGAAAAAGCAAAGCAATTTCATCCCGACAACAATCACGACAGCAGTGATACTGAGAATTTCAACATCATCCTTGAGGCCTACCACTCCCTGCTTGACTATGCTGCTTCAGTCAGACAGTCGGTTAAAGATGAAGTAATATCCCTGGCGAAGGAAGATGTTGCCGGGAATTTGATTTTGGTTAAAATAAAGGATTAATATGCAGCGCGACGGAAAATACATTTATTGCATCATTGCATCAGATTATGACATCAACCTGGGGCCGATAGGCGTGGGCGGACGTGCAGACCTTGTCTCAACCATCGGGTTCGAAGGCTTGTGCATGGTGGTGAGTGATCATCCGCTAAGTCGGTTTGTCGTCAACCCCGAAAACATGCTGGCCCACCAGAAAGTGATAGAAGAGGTGATGAAGGAATTCAGAAGCATCCTGCCCATCAGGTTCGGCACCATCGCAGCAACCCCGGATGAGATCAGGAATCTCCTGAACCGCAGGTACAGTGAGTTTATGGAACTGCTGAAGCAATTCGAAAACAAGGTGGAACTGAATGTGCGGGGAACCTGGAAAAACATGGGTGTCATCTACCAGGAAATCGACCGGCAACACGTTGAACTTCAAAAGCTCAGGGCTGAAATTGAAGTACTGGGCGACTCAAAGGAGAGGAACATGAAGATAGACGAAGCGGGTCATATGGTCGAACGCCTTCTGCTTGAAAAGAAAGCGGAGGAGTCCGACAACATTATTGATGCATTTCGCCGGTCGGTGTTCGAATATAAGCACAATAAAACAAGCAGCGATGCGGTGTTCATGAATACTGCCTTCCTGGTCAACAGCGGCAGGGAGATCGAATTTGACAACATCATGGCCGGTATTGGCGCGACTTACCAGGATCGGAGCGACTTTGTTTATACCGCACCCCTGCCGATCTTTAATTTTATTGACCTTAAAATATTTCCTGAAAAATGGGAATTGTAACTAATATAAATCGAATCATTATATGAGCGAAGCAGCTGGAATACCAAAGGAAGGAAAGTACATTTACGGGATTATCAGGCATTCCGGCCCGATCGAATTCGGACCCATCGGAATTGGTGTCCGCTCCGACCGGGTGTATGGCATCAATTACAAGGATGTCACTGCTGTTGTAAGTAATTCGCCGGTCATACAATATGAAGCCAGGAGGGTTAACATGACAACGCATGAAAAGGTGCTGGAGGAGGTGATGAAGCAATTCACCGTGCTCCCGGTGCGGTTTTCAACCATTTCCGAATATGACGATGATTCAGGCCTTCTGAACATCCTGGCAAAGGAATATAAAAAATTTGACGACCTTCTTCTTAAAATGGATGGGAAGAAGGAACTGGGCCTGAAGGTACTTGCACATGAAGCCCCGTTGTACGAAAGTATCATTGAAAAATATGATGAAATAAAAACATTGCGCGGAAAACTGATCAACCTGCCCGTCGATAAAACACATTATCAGCGCATGAAAATTGGCGAAATGGTTGCCGAAGCGCTGAAGAAGGAGACGGGAAATTACAAAAACATGATCATGGATGTTCTTACTCCGCTTTCAGACGACCAGAAAATCAACGACAATTATGGCGAAATGATGATACTTAACGCGGCATTTCTCATAAAAAACACGGTGGAGCCGGACTTCGACAAGGCCGTGACCGACCTCGACGAAAAATACGGGAAATTGATGACGTTCAAATACGTCGGAACGCTGCCTCCCTATAATTTTGTCAACCTTGTAATCCAGACTAAAGGAGTTTAACATGTTTTTAATTGACGACATCCTGTTGGCTCCGTTAAAAGGAGTTATTTTTATCGGGAAGAAAATAAATGAAGTGATCGACAGGGAAATGTCGGATGAAGGAGCCATCAAGGAGAGGCTGATGGCCCTGCAGCTGAAATTTGAAATGGATGAAATTAACGAAGAGGAATACGACGAAAGAGAAGACGAGTTGTTGAAATTACTTGAAAGGATCAGAGCCGATAAACAAAACAGATAGCACCGGATACATTCAGACCCGCAAACCATCCCTGTGACTATGAAAACATAAAATAACTGGAGGAGACAATGAGCAATATTATCGATGTGAAAAAAACAGTGGTTAATTTCCTGAAAGAGAATATTAACTGTTACGACGTTACGGTTATTAAAATTGAGAAGGTTCAGGAGAACTGGAATTCCATCGCCGAGGTTTATGAGGATGATTCCTTCCTGAAATCAATGAACCTCCCGCCGAAACAGGTAAGGCTTTTTTATTTGGTGAAGATGGATGATAAACTGGAAATAACCGCCTTCGAAAGACTCAATTCCTTTGAAGGGATGGACAGCGTTTCTCAATAGACGCATTTAATTACAGGAAATGTTGTTGTAACGGGGCTAATTTTACCAATGTAATGAACAGGGAATTGATTTATGCCTATTGCGTTTCCGCAAGTATGTCAGAACCTGGCGGAAGGCCGGAGTTTGAAGGTTTGCAGGTTGTAAGTTCTGGAGGGTTTTACGCCGTTGTGAAAAATGTTCAGGAATGCGACTTTTCGGAAGAAAACCTGAAAAAAAAGTTGTCAGATCTTGCCTGGCTCGATTTGAATGTTCGGTCGCATGTTACGATTATCAGCATGCTGATGGAGGACCATACCGTCATTCCTTTCAATTTTGGTACAATCTATCGGTCTGAAGAATCACTGAAAAAATTCATGGGCGAATACTCAAATGCAATTGTGCAAAACCTCCTTCTTGTTGAATGGAAGGAGGAATGGGCAGTCAAACTTTACTGTAACCAGGATGTCATGAAGGCACAGATAGATAATTTGAGCCATGAAGCAGCCGAACTCGAATACCAGATTATGGCAAGCTCGCCGGGGAAGGCGTTCCTGTTAACCAGGAAAAAAGCGGATTTGATTGACCTTGAAATCGACAGGTTATCCAAGAGTTACGGACAGGAATTTTTCAATGAATTTAATGCACTCAGCGCATCTGCCAAACTGATTAATATTATTCCAAAAGAATTTTCGGGAAGAAATGACAAGATGATCCTGAATGCCGCATTTCTTCTGCCTAAAGATAAAACCATTGAATTTGTTTCACTCCTTGGCCGGTTACAGAAAAAGTATGCCGGGATCGGTTTTGAACTTGAAGGAACCGGGCCGTGGCCGCCATTCAGCTTTGTCTCCATTAAAGAGAATCAGTAATGTATGATAATGTAATTGACCGTTCGAAGGACATTACCATCCTTGAATTGCTCGACAGGGTCCTTAACAAAGGTGTCATCCTCACGGGCGATATTGTTATCTCGGTTGCAGATGTTGACCTGGTTTATCTCGGCTTAAAATTAATGCTGAGTTCTGTCGAGACCATGGAACAGTTGAAGGCGGGCAAGATGATCACGGAGAAATAAATCAACCTGAACATGGAAATGCAGAAGATGATATATGCCGTTGTATCTGTCAAACACAATCAGGACGGGCTAACTTCACTTCTGGCGGGGATGAAAGGCCTTGGAGGTGCTGATTTGTTTGCTGTTTTCCATGATGAAATTGCTGCCGTAACCGGCGAGATAGAAAGATGTGATTTTACTGCAGACAAATCTCTGGCCATTGAGTATGCCGGCGTGATCGATGCGCTGTTTCAGCGGTATCCGGTTCTTCCAATGCGATTTGGTTCAACCCTGGAATCATCCGGTGCAATCTTGGAAATGCTTGTCCGTAACCGGGATGAATTTCTTCAGAACCTCGACCGGGTTGAAAACAAACAAGAATTCGGATTGAAAATATTCTGTGATTCCGAAAAATTGGCGGCAGAACTGCGGATGAAATCAGAGGCTGTCCTCAGCCCGCCCGCTGACCCGGGCATCACAATTTCAGCGTATCGGGAATATATCAATAAAAAGCTGAAAGAACACAGGCTTGAAGAGCTGCTTGTTGATTACGCTGATACAGTCATTGCAGAGATCACCGTAAGTCTTGCCCTGTTATGCGCGGAAAGCAGATTTAAAAAAATGGCCTCTGCAAAGAACATCATCGATGCAGTATTTTTACTTGATAAAGATGTTGAAATTCAGTTGGTCCGCTCCGTTCAGGATTTGCAGAATAAACATCAGGGATTAAACTTTATCCTTACCGGGCCCTGGCCCCCCTATAATTTTGTTGAAATCAAAATTCAATAGTCCTTGCATGAGTGAAAATAAAATACTGTTCAACACCGGGTCGTTCGATGGAATATCAGAGGAGATCGGTAAACTGGCATCCAAAGCTGAAGATTCAAGACTGAAGCTTACGCCAGAAAATGCAGATTCCGGACTGGCGAAACTGGTGCTTACCCTTGTCGAACTTATCCGGAAACTGGTTGAAAAACAGGCCATGCGAAGAGTCGACGGCGGTTCGTTATCGGAAGAGGAAATTGAACGGCTTGGCGAAACGCTGATGAAGCTGGAAATGAAGATGGAGGAGCTGAAAAAACATTTTAACCTCACCGATCGGGATTTGAACATCAACCTGGGTCCGCTGGGTGACCTGATGTAACCTGTTGATTAAAATTCTGGCATCGTTGTTCAGTTTGCATTAATTTTGCAGACCAGACAAAATTAATCCCGCAACATGCCGCAGCTTATTTTAGATGACGGAACCTGTTTTACAGGCCGGTCTTTCGGGGCGCAGGGGGCTGCAGCCGGAGAGGTGGTTTTCAACACGGCCATGACCGGCTACCCCGAAAGCCTCACCGACCCCTCATATAAAGGCCAGATCCTGGTTTTAACCTATCCCCTCATTGGAAATTATGGTGTTCCTGGCAGGATGATCAAAGAGCAGCTTTCAAAGTATTTTGAATCCGACAAAGTGCATATTTCCGGGCTTGTCGTTGCCGGTTACTCAGCAGAATACAGTCACTGGAATGCGCTGGAAAGCCTTTCAGACTGGCTGAAAGAGCACAACGTGCCCGGCATCTGTGGCATCGATACACGGGCCCTGACAAAAGTACTGCGTGAACGCGGTACCATGCTGGGGAAACTGGTGCAAAATGACCAAGGCGAGATTGATTTTTATGATCCCAATAAAGTGAACCTTGTCGCATCCGTAAGTGTCAGAGAAAAACAGGTCTATCCCGGTGGGGATGCAACGATTATGCTGGTTGATTGCGGGGTGAAGAACAACATCATCCGTTGCCTGCTCAACCTTGGTGCCACCGTGGTCAGGGTTCCGTGGGATTATGACTTTACCGGAGATTACTACGATGGACTGGTGATTTCCAATGGCCCCGGCGATCCGCAAATGTGTTCAGCCACTATTAAGCATCTTGAAAAAGCCATTCAGCAGGACCGGCCCATCTTTGGCATCTGCCTGGGAAACCAGCTGCTGTCACTGGCGGGCGGCGCAAAAACCTATAAACTGAAATACGGACACCGGGGATACAACCAGCCGGTTTTAAAAGTGGGTACAAACCGTGCCTATATAACCTCCCAGAACCATGGGTTTGCAGTGGATGATGCCACGCTCGGAGATGAATGGGAACCGCTTTTTACCAATCTCAACGACCACACCAACGAAGGGATCTGTCATAAGACAAAACCCTTTTTTTCGACCCAGTTCCACCCGGAAGCTTCCGGCGGGCCAACCGATACGCGGTTCCTGTTCGATGAGTTTTTAGCCAGGGTCAGGGAGTACAAATCAGCAATTTCAGATGATGATAAAAGTGAATAAGGTACTTGTACTGGGGTCCGGTGCCCTGAAAATTGGCGAGGCCGGTGAGTTCGACTATTCCGGCTCCCAGGCATTGAAGGCGTTGAAAGAAGAAGGGATCTTCACCATCCTCATCAACCCGAATATTGCAACCATTCAAACCTCTCAGGAACTGGCCGACAAAGTCTATTTTCTTCCTGTCACTCCCGAATTTGTTGAAAAGGTCATTGACAAAGAGCGCCCTGACGGAATATTGCTGGCATTCGGCGGACAAACTGCCCTTAACTGCGGTGTGGCACTTTTTAAATCGGGCATTCTCGAAAAATACCATGTTACTGTGCTCGGTACGCCGGTGGAGACGATCATCCAAACCGAAGACCGAGACCTCTTTTCCAAAATGCTTCATGAAATTGAAGTCGGAACGCCAAAAAGCTTTGCTGTCACCAACCTTCCGGATGCCCGCACAGCCGCCATGGAGATAGGCTATCCTGTAATCATCCGAGCAGCTTTTACACTTGGAGGGCAGGGGAGTGGCTTCTGTACCAACGAACAGGAACTTGAAGCCCTGGCTGCCAATGCCTTCTCCTATTCAGGACAAATTCTTGTCGAAGAGTCGCTGAAGGGTTGGAAAGAGATCGAATACGAAGTGGTGCGCGACTGCTACGACAATTGCATCACGGTGTGCAACATGGAAAATTTCGATCCCCTGGGAATCCATACCGGCGAAAGCATCGTGGTGGCACCATCGCAAACACTAACGAACATTGAATATTACAAACTCAGGGAACTTTCGATCAAAGTCATCCGCCACCTGGGCATCATCGGAGAATGTAACATCCAGTATGCCCTGAACCCGGAATCGGAGGAGTACAGGGTGATCGAGGTAAATGCCCGGCTTTCAAGGTCTTCCGCCCTTGCCTCCAAGGCCACCGGCTATCCGCTCGCCTTCGTGGCGGCCAAACTGGGCCTGGGATATGGCCTGCATGAATTGAAAAATTCGGTGACCAAAGTTACCACCGCCTGTTTTGAGCCCTCTCTCGATTATATTGTTTGCAAAATCCCGAGATGGGACCTCAGCAAATTCACCGGGGTTTCCAAACAGATCGGCTCCAGCATGAAAAGTGTGGGAGAGATCATGGCCATCGGCCGGACCTTTGAGGAGGTGATCCAGAAAGGACTGCGAATGATCGGGCAGGGGATGCACGGCTTTATCGGGAACAAGGAACTCCGGGTTGAAAATATTGAGCAGGAGCTCTCCAATCCCACAGATACACGCATTTTCGTGATTGCCCAGGCCTTCGCCGAAGGGTATACGGTTGATCGTATATGGGAACTGACCCGCATCGACAAGTGGTTCCTTTACCGGTTGAAAAATATCTACGATACGGGGCTCGTTTTGTCTGCGATCGATGAACTCACCTTAATTCCGCCTCAACTGCTTCGGGAGGCAAAGGGCCAGGGGTTTTCTGATTTTCAGCTGGCAAGGCTTGTAGGGAAACACGAAAAAGGTGAAATTGAGCGCGATATGCTCATCGTGCGTGAATACCGTAAAACGCTCGGCATCCTGCCTTGTGTGAAAACAATTGACACACTTGCCGCAGAATACCCCGCACAAACGAACTATCTCTATCTTACCTACAACGGCGACGAACACGATGTGGCTTTTCCGGATGATCTTATGTCGGTCATTGTATTGGGTTCCGGGGCCTACCGCATCGGCAGCTCCGTCGAATTCGACTGGTGCAGCGTCAATACCCTGAACACGGTTAAATCCACCGGGTACAGGTCCGTCATGATCAACTATAACCCGGAAACTGTCAGTACCGACTATGATGTTTGCGACCGGCTCTATTTCGACGAACTCTCCTTCGAACGGGTGATGGATATTGTAGATCTGGAGAATCCAAAAGGGGTGGTGGTCTCCATGGGCGGGCAGATTCCCAACAACCTCGCCATGCGGCTGTACAAACAGCAGGTCCCGGTTCTTGGAACATCCCCGGTGGATATCGACAATGCCGAAGACCGCCATAAATTCTCCTCCATGCTCGACCAGCTTGGCATTGACCAGCCCCGGTGGCAGGAGATGACGAACCTGGATGAGATCTATGATTTCGCAGCCCAGGTTGGGTTTCCGCTGCTGATCCGGCCGTCGTATGTGCTTTCCGGGGCAGCCATGAATGTGGTTTCGAATAACAGTGAGCTGGAATACTTTCTGACGCTGGCGGCCAATGTTTCCAAAGACCATCCGGTGGTGGTCTCCGAATTCATCCAGGAAGCCAAGGAGATAGAGATGGACGCCGTGGCAAGGAACGGTGAAATTGTTGCCTATGCCATCTCCGAACATGTTGAATTTGCAGGAGTACACTCGGGCGATGCCACCATCGTGTTTCCGCCGCAAAAACTGTATGTCGAAACAATCAGGAAAATCAAGCGGATTGCCAGGGAAATCGCCGGTTCACTCCATATTTCCGGGCCATTCAATATTCAGTTCCTTGCCAGGGATAACGACATCAAGGTAATCGAGTGCAACCTCCGGGCTTCCAGAAGCTTTCCGTTTGTTTCAAAAGTGTTGAAGATCAACTTCATCGACATCGCCACCCGGGTGATGCTGGGCATCCCTTTCGACAAGCCCGACAAATCGATGTTCGACATTGATTATATCGGCATCAAGGCGCCCCAGTTCTCGTTCTCCCGCCTGCAAAAAGCCGACCCTGTTCTGGGGGTTGACATGGCCTCTACCGGCGAAGTTGGCTGTATCGGCGACTCCTTTTATGAAGCCATCCTCAAGGCCATGATCTCAGTAGGATACCGGATTCCCGGGAAAAACATCATGATCTCCTCCGGCCCGACCAAATCCAAAACAATATTGCTCGAATGCTGCCACCAGCTGCATCAGCATCATTACTCAATTTATGCAACTCCCGGTACGGCAGAATTCCTTCAAGCAAATGGAATTCCTTCAACGGTCCTGCACTGGCCCGATGAAGCAGCCACTCCCAATGTGCTGGAATACCTTCAGAACCGGCGAATCGACCTGGTTGTCAACATCCCCAAAAACCTCTCGAAAGATGAGCTTGACAACGATTATTCCATTCGCAGGTCGGCCGTTGATTATAACATCCCGCTGATTACCAATGCCAACCTGGCTGCAGCCTTCATCATGGCCTTCTGCAAGATCAAACCCGGTGAAATCGAGATCAAAAGCTGGGATGAGTATTAATGCGAATCGTTACCTGGAACCATGAAGACCCGAATGCGACGATTAGATTCGATAATTGACGCAAAATAAGCAACGATAAATTTTGAAATGCAACGAATAAAGTGTATTTTCGTTGCAAATTATGCAACGAATGGAGTTTTTCATACATCAAAGGGATAATTGGCCAACCTTCATTTGGAAAATTGAAGATTTTCTTGATTTGCTAAGTGAAGCAAGAAATCTACAGGGACGATTGACAGGTAAAATGGAATCATTAGGATTTGATCTGAGAAATGAAGCGCTACTTGATACATTGACTTTGGATGTATTAAAATCTTCGGAAATCGAAGGTGAATTTTTAAATCCTGACCAGGTTCGTTCTTCAATTGCAAGAAGATTGGGGATGGAAATTGCCGGATCTGTTGAATCCGACAGAAATGTAGATGGAGTTGTTGAAATGATGCTTGATGCAACTCAAAAATGTTTCAAACCATTAACGGCAGATCGGCTTTTTGATTGGCATGCCGCATTGTTCCCGACTGGCAGAAGCGGAATGTATAAGATAACCGTTGCTGATTGGAGAAAGGACACAACAGGACCGATGCAGGTTGTGTCAGGAGCCATGGGAAAAGAAAAAGTTCATTTTCAAGCACCTGATTCAGATTTGATAGAAAAAGAAATGCAAATATTTCTGGATTGGTTCAATAATTATGATAAAATTGATTTAGTAATCAAAGCTTCAATAGCACATCTTTGGTTTGTAACCATTCATCCTCTTGAAGATGGTAACGGAAGGATAACAAGGGCATTGACTGATATGTTATTAGCTCGATCAGACGGAAGTAATCAGCGATTTTATAGTATGTCGGCTCAAATCAGGCAAGAGCGAAAACAATACTATGAGATACTTGAAAAAACACAAAAAGGGAATCTTGATGTAACAGAATGGATAAAATGGTTTTTGGAATGTCTGATAAATGCTTTAAAATCAACAGATTCTACACTAATACAAGTTATGTTCAAAGCTGATTTCTGGAATAAACATTCAAGGACAACTATAAACGAAAGACAGAAAAGAATATTAAACAAACTATTGGACGGATTTGATGGAAAACTAACTTCATCAAAATGGGCGAAAATTGCAAAATGTTCAAAAGACACAGCGATTAGAGATATTAACGACTTAATAAATAAGGAGATATTACAAAAGGAAGCCGCAGGAGGAAGAAGTACGAATTATGAGCTAAAAACTGAAAAAAATGCCTGACGGTAATCGAGTGCAGATTGGGAACCCCATGGCCAATGACATCAATTTTTTATCAAATTTTGGGTTGGAGAATAATACAGGCTACATTTGCACTTCAAATTGCCTCAGATGCCCAGTAAAAGAAAATTTTTCACCCCTCTCTTCCTGCTTTTTCTAATTGCCATTTCATTCACATCCTGCAATGTTGCGAAACAGGCTCAGCAGGCATCCAACCTTGCCAGCTGCGACTTTCGCATCAAGTCGGTGGAACATGTTACACTTGCAGGGATAGACCTTCAGAACATCAGGTCAGTCAGCGACCTTGGAATCAGTGATGTGGCGATGATCCTGGCCGGGTTCACCAGCCCGGTTTTCCCGCTGTCGCTGCAGCTTATCCTGGACGGAAGAAACCCAAATACAAAGGAGGCCGGCCTCAACCGGCTCGAGTGGATCCTTTTTGTGGATGATATTCAGATGACTTCAGGAATTTTAAACAAACCATTTTCTATTCCGCCCTTAAGTTCCGCGACCATCCCTGTTGAGGTTGGTTTTGACCTGAAGCAGGTCCTCTCCGGGAAATCAGCCATGGCCATGCTCAATTTCTGCATGAACCTGGCTGGTGCCGGAAGTACCCCAACACGCTTCAAAATTAAATTAAAGCCCACGGTAATCGTTGGAGGCACGGCCCTGACCTACCCCGGGTACATCACCGTTAACACCACCTACACCTCAAAATAGCGGTTGCCGGTATCTTTTCCTAAATCGTAAATCGTCCAATCGTAAATCCCCTACACCTCCACCTTCCTGATCGAATCAAGCACCGTCCCATCCACCCATTTCACCACAGCCACCACTTCATCCGTGAATTTGGGTTTGGCAGGCACGCCACAAATCGCTTCGGCTTCGGACTTGAGTTCCTCAATGGTTTTAATCGGCAGGGATGAGTTCTTCATCTTTTCGATCAGGTCAGTACGCAGCGGGTTGATGGCAATGCCGCGTTCAGTCACGATCACATCGATCAGTTCGCCGGGACCGCAGATGGTCGTCACCTCATCACGGATCACGGGCATCCGGTCGCGGAACAGCGGAATCGGCAGTATCACGCATTTCCCGAAGAGGGTGTTCTGCCAGCCGCCGATGCCATGCAACAGGTAACCATCGGAATGGGTCACCACGTTGGCGTTGAAATTGACATCCACTTCGGTGGCACCCAAAATCACGATATCGACCATGGAGGAGAAATTTCCCTTGCTGTGATAATTGTAGCTTGTGAACGGACTTGTCCAGGTGTGGTGCGGGTTGTCGCGCATCGACCGGACTCCTTCAAGGTCGAATGTTTGTCCGTCGAGGATGTATTCCACCAACCCCTCTTCCAGCATCTGAACCAGGTATTTGTTGCTGCCTCCGCGGGCAAACCGAGCTTTCCACTTTCGGTTACGCAGGATCTCGGAAAAGTAGATGCCGATGGAAAGGGCGGTACCACCCGCCCCGGCCTGGAATGAGAAGCCGTCATAGATCAACCCTGCTTCGTCGCAGAATTTTGCAGACCATTCGGCGAGCAAAAGACGGTCAGGGCTTTTGGTGATCTCCGTCGTACCGCTCACAATCTTTTCGGCAATGCCAATTTTGTCCATCACCACAACGTAATCCACATAATTCCCGCTGATCTGCCAGGGAAGGCAGGGGAAAGGAACGAGGTTGTCGGTGACAACAATCACTTTGTCAGCATATTGCGAATCGGCCAGTGCGAAACCCAGCGGACCGCAGGCTGCAGAACCATTCACGCCATTGGCATCGCCAAACTGGTCGGCAGTAGGAGCGGCGATCACGGCAATGTCAATGTGCACTTCGCCATCCTGAACAGCCTGGTAACGGCCGCCATGCGAACGCAACACGCCCAGTCCTTTCATCTTTCCTTCAGAGGTAAACCTTCCCAACGCGCCGTTCATGCTGCCTTCGATGCGGTTGATGGTGCCGTCTTCCAGATATTTGGTCATGGGTTCATGACAGGGAAAGGAGGCAGACGGATACCACATCAGGTCTTTGATCCCAAGTTCATGGGCAATGTCGAAGATTTGAGTTGCCACGAGGTCGCCGTTGCGGAAATGATGGTGCGTGGAGATGGTCATCCCGTCGCGCAACCCGGCTTTGAGCAGCGCATCTTTCAGGCTGGGAACGATCTTGTTTCCATCGGCAGGATAATCGGCACAACTTGACAGTTTGGGTGCGGCACGCACGCCTTCCGGTTTGTATTTTCCAACGCCCATGTAGGGTACAGCCGGTTTTCCGTTGATGATGGTCGGCACGATGCGGCCGGCGGCATTGGTTACGAGTTTATCAAACTTGGTCATACGATTCCCTCCAGTTTTCAGCAAGTTTATTCATTTTCAGTGCGAGATTGATGGTGTTGAGCGCCCGTTTCACCACCGGCGGGTCGATCATCTTGGTGCCTAATGCAACAACTCCAAGTCCTTGCTCCTCCGCTTTGTGGAAGGCAAAAACGATCCGTTTGGCCTTTTCGATCTCTTCGGGGGTGGGGGCGAAGGTTTCATG
>CAIYJU010000134.1 GCA_903926565.1 uncultured Bacteroidales bacterium | reverse complement strand
TAGAAATAAAACACCACAGAAAAAAAACAATCCGTTCTTTATCCGGAAAAATACTAACTGCTAATAAGCAAAAAGCGGAAACGCCGACATCATCTGGTTTACCTCGGCTTTTACGCTGGCAATCAGACTTTCATTTTCAAAATCGTTAATTACGCGGTCGATTAAATCAACAATAGCAGGCATTTTATCTTCTTTTGCGCCACGGGTTGTTATTGCCGGTGTTCCGATTCGTAATCCGGAAGTCTGGAAAGGATTGCGGCTGTCGAGAGGAACCATGTTTTTATTTACGGTAATATCGGCTTTTACAAAGAAAAGTAAATTTTTGGATTCTCATTCGCTTGAAAACCAGGAGCTAAATTGGTTCTCTTATTAAAAAAGTTACCGGAAAATTCCATTTGTTGCCAGAGTAAAACTAAAACAAAAAACCCCCGGTCAATAATTGAATCAACCGGGGGAAAATCGTTTTCAAAATCAATCACGAACTATCAGTGAACTACAGCTATTTTAGTATTAAACACTTTATCGTTTTCAACAATTCTTACTACATAAATCCCATTTTTAATATCTGTAAGATTAACAATGGTCCCATCAGTTACATTTTCTTTCATCAAAAGGACCTTACCAGTGAGGTCGCAGATGTAAAGGCTGGCATTTTGGATGTCAGCACGAATTGTAAATGCATCTTTGGCAGGATTTGGAAATATAGTAAAATCTGTATTATTGGATACTTCCGGAACACCGGTAATAAGTTCGTCCTTACAGGCATTTTCGATAGATCCGGTTGCGTGGTTAATCAACATACCCACAATTTCGATATTGGTAATATCCCATTCTTCGGGGATTGCTATTGAAAAGTCATAACTATGGGTTTCCCCGGCATAAACTGTTGAGGGAAGACTTCCTTCGGCACCTTCAAATGTCCCTAAAATGGCCCGGGCAACATCCTGATAGACCATATCCTCAGCCGGAACAGGGTTTGGAAGTAATTCGAAACCACCCATAGGACCAAACGTCCCACCTGAATAATAGTTGGCCTGGTTCCATGCCTGTCCGGTTCCGGTAACATTATTTTCGACAAGAACTGCATTAAACCGGTAATCTGTTACTTGTGCTACAAAATCAGAAGTAAGGGTAAAAGTTAATGCTCTCGTAGTTTCGTTGAACGATTTATTCTGGATGATAATTCCGGCAGGAGAAACATCATTAAATCTCTGGAGGAATGCTCCTTCAAAAGTAGACGGGTCAGTAACAACAGTCCTGTCAACAAGGCCCATTGGATAAGCAAATTCAATTAACGGCCCTATTCCTGCATCATACTCAACTACTACCATGGGATCATCATTATGAACTGCGATGCCAATCCAGGTTTCAGGATATTTCATATTCATCGAATCCATGTAAACAATACCCATTACACACCAGCCACACCACGTTCCTGTTCCTTCTTCACCAATTACCATTTTTGGCGGAGCATATTCAACAATGTTGAAGGTGGTATTTAAAATATCATTTGCAGGCACTTCATCACCAGTGAGTTGAGATGTAACCTCCATATCGTAAAATCCAGGTTCAGCTGACCATGGATCAAATTCAACCTGGACTTCTTCATTAAGGGCAAGATCAGACACACTCCTGGTTGAAGTATAACCATTATCATTGATGGTGCAGGTTACCGGGAAACTAACCGTTTGCATTCCATAATTCTTCACAGTAGCCATAGGAATAACATTCCCTTGCTGGATGAATGGCTCCATATCAATGGAAACTACCCCGGCAT
>CAIYJU010000133.1 GCA_903926565.1 uncultured Bacteroidales bacterium | reverse complement strand
GTGGCAATTCACCGTGGCAATTCACCGTGGCAATTCACCGTGGCAATTCACCGTGGCAATTCACCGTGGCAATTCACCGTGGCAATTCACCGTGGCAATTCACCGTGGCAATTCACCGATGAGGTGATTTACCGCAGGGGATGAGGTGTATTAAACCTCCACAACGCGCACATCATCATCGAGGTAAACCAGCATGCACTTTATTTTGCGATACCCCATCTCTCCAATATAGCCTGCATATTTTAACAGCTGATCACCGTGTTTTGAATTTGGTTTCCCGGTTTTATAGTCGAGGATGGTTACAAACTCTTTGTCGAACACAACCCGGTCTGGACGATAAAACGATCCCTCCGGCAACAGTATCTCAACTTCTGTCCTGACCTTTACTTCGTCACTGAACAGCCTGGAAAGCAACGGGTTCGAAACCACCGACCAAAGAATTTTCTCCACTTTACCCAGGTCACTGTTCATAATCAATCCGGCCAAAGATGCTTTTTCGATTGCAAAAGCAATATCGTTACCTGTAACAATCCCGGATAACACTTCATGCAAAGTGCTGCCCCATTGAGAGTTCTGCGCAGGTTCGTCCATATCCCAATTCAATGGGGCCTTCATCCTGAGTTCAATCTTTTTCCGCCAGTCGGTGCTGATCATGTCTTCCTGAATGATCGTCCTGGTTTCAGCTTTTGCAATCTTTGGGAGATGAACCGTTTTCGCGCCGAATGAATATTGCGCCAGGCCTTCAATCCATAAATTTACCTGCTGAAGATATAGTTTGAAAAATCCGGGAAGGGAACTGATCTCTTCCTGCTTGACGGATGGAAATTTTGTCAGGATATAGAGCCGTTCGCCGGAACGGGTCATCGAAACATAAAGCAGGTTAAGCAGGTCAAGCATCGATTTCTGCCTTTCATCCACAAACAAGGATTTAAAAACAGTCGACTCCATCTCTTTATCGCTCCGGAGAATGGCTGTTTCCAGTCCTGAAGCGGCCCCGGGTTCAAGGTCAACCCACACATAGGTTTTTGTATTTTTCCGGGCTTCCTGTGCAAACGGAAGTATCACAACCGGGAACTCTAAACCCTTGGCTTTGTGTATCGTCATCACCCTTACTGCATTCAACTCTTCAGGTACGATGATGGACAGATTTTTCTTGTTTTTCACCCACCACTCAAGAAATTCCACCGGTCCGGTTGATACTTTTACAGTGAATTTAAGAACGGCATCGAGAAAAAACCGGAGGTATGGATCAGCACTTTTATTAAGCTGATAACACCGTATAAGCGCTTCGCAAAGATCATACACGGGCAGGGTTATTAACTCATCGCGCACCTGCTCCCATTTCCTCTCCTTTGCACTTCCTGACTGTTGCAGAAATTGCCTTATTTCGGCGATAACGATATCATTCCTGGGTTCAAAGAGAAATCTCAGCCAGGCAATAAGGAACCGGACAACAGGCGAATTGGAGATAAGCAGGGATTCTGATGAAACGACTTCCACCTCATGTTCAAGCAGATACCTGGCAATATTGCTGGCGTTTTTGTTGCTTCTGCATAAAATTGCCATGTCCCTCAGGTCAAATTGATCCTGTTTTGCATCCAGGATAATCTGTAGAATTGTATCAAGGGTCTTTGCTTCATAATTCTGTTCATCCTCCTCACCTTCTAAAAAGCCGATCTCCACGTATCCACCGGTATTCCCTGTATCATATTGTTGTTCAAGGCATTCAAAAATCTTCTCCTTCCCGTCGGTCAGAACCAGGTCTGCAATCTTTCTGAAGAAATCATTGTTGAATGCAACGATTTCTGATTTCGACCGAAAATTCCGATTCAGATCAGCCATGGTAAAGTGACGGCTCAAAGCCTGTTCGCGTTGCTTCAGAATATCGTTCCAGTCGCTTCCCTGTATGGCCGGCAATGAATTGAACTGCTCTACCTCTCCGCCTCTCCAGCGATAAATGGCCTGCTTCCCATCGCCGACGACGAGGTTAAAATAGCCGCCTGCCAGCGAATTTTCAATGAGCGGGATGAAATTCATCCATTGAAGGGCTGAAGTATCCTGAAACTCATCGATCAGGATGTTGTGATACTTCTCACCCAACCGCTCATAAACAAACGGGACTGGTTCGTTCATCACGATACCTGCAATCCTTGAATTAAATTCTGAAATATGAACCAGGTTGTTCTGTTGCTTGAAGTCGTTTAAAACCTTTTCAATTTCATTCAACACTGCCAATGGATAGATGGTTTTGGCAAGTAATTTCCGTAGTGCATAGTCAGGCTTATGCTGAACTATTTCTTGATGTAAAAGGTTATAAATATCAATTAATCTGTATTTTATTGAAGATATTTCATCACGTGATTCCTTTGATGCCTTCCCGGAAAACCATTTGTCTTCCTCTATCGTGGCAATCACATATGAATTGGGTTCAAGTTTATCCATTCTGCCTTCAGCAAGATTGGCAAAGTATTTCCAGATCCCCCGCTCCCCCTGAAAAAAGTCGGCAGCAGAAAACTTTCCATCTGCGAGTATCCCTGCACCCTCCTTTGAAATTTCGCGGATTTTAGCCTCAAATTGCCTGATTGCTGTATGAAGGTTGTCAGAAATGGTCCTGAAATTTGCAAGTGACAGCATTTTCAGCCGGCTTATCCTGCTTTGACCATCTTCCTCCATTAAAATTGCAGCAAACCCTGTAAGTATCCAGCCAATATCCCAGCCTTTGTCCTCCTCCATGCGTGCCTCAAGGAACTTCACGAGAAGTGCAGTCAGCTCCTCGTCTTCGCCTACCCTGTCAAGCAACAGATCTACCGCGGTAGAGAGCAGCTCCCCGGCATCCAGTTCAACTGTAAAATTAACCGGCAGGCCAAAATCGTGGGCGAAAGTACGGATCAGCCTGTGTGAGAAACTGTCGATGGTTCCGATCGCAAAATCGGCATAATTATGCAGGATCAGCTCCAGTGCCCTCGCGGCATTCAATGAAATCTCATGGGAAGCCAGCCCTGTCTCGGAGATCAGCAGGGGCAGCAGCGTACCCTTTATCATCTTATCAGCTGACATGTCTCCTTTTGCAAGTTCAGCCAGTGCTTTGAGTACACGTTCCTTCATCTCATTCGCCGCTTTGTTGGTGAAGGTGATGGCCAGAACATGCCTGAAATCACCCGGCTCATGCAGGATGATTTTCACATACTCTTTTACGAGTGTGAAAGTTTTTCCGGAACCGGCGGAGGAGCGATATACCGTGAAGGACATTTTCGTATAACGGTTTGGGATCGTGAAAACGGCAGGCTGTTTAAGCTTACCGGACTATTTGAAGCCTGGATGAATATACCTTTTCTCCGGCGGAAATGCGAATAAAATAGAGTCCGGCGGGTAAGGAGGAAAAATCATGGATGATTTCACCGGCTGACGGAGATATCCTTGTGTCAAGCACCAAATTGCCTTGTGAAGCAAACACCTCCATCCCGGCACTTTGAATTTCAGCAGGCAGGGCAATGTGCACCATCCCGATTGCGGGATTGGGATAGATCTGCAGCTTTACCGGGGCAACATCTTCAAACCCGGGCGGATACCTGATTGAAACGATTTTCTGGCCAACTCCGATATTCTGAAGCGCATCGGCCACAAAGACACTGAATGTCTGTGGATTCTGGATCGTAACCGTGACCGTACTTCCTGTATCCGGAATATTCCATAGAATCTGGTATGGCGGTGTTCCCCCGGTTACAGTTGCGTGCATGGTAAGCACCGTTCCAAGGAAAACCGAGGTATCAGGGCCCAGCGAAACAGATAATGGCTGGACCGACATCCGGAAGATATCCTGGTATATCGCGGTGGCCAGGTTTTGTTCTTCGCTGACCTGAAGTACAGGAGTGCCTTTGTCTTTGGCCAGCCATTTGTATTCCGTGATATTACGGTTTACTGAAAAACCCGTTCCCATCGAATCAACATAAATGCTGTCGTGAATAGTGAGGTTTGATTTAACCCTGATCGTTTGAAATGTTCCGAGCGGAGTGGTAAGACTTCCCCAGCCATCAACCTCATTTGAACGGGTTCGCTGTGTTCCGTAATATGCAAAATCGGGAACCGTCATGGCGAAAGAGGAGCTGGAAGACCAGGTTAAACCGGGAGTCAGCGGAAACTGGTATAATTTATCCGGGATATCATATTTTGCAGGCAGAGGCAGCCCCTGGATGGTATATGCTGATCCCAGTTCGCTGTAAGAAGCCGCGCTGTTTTTAAAGAAGGTAAACCCATCCGAAATGGGAAGCCCCGGCAGTGGACTGCTGTTCCTGGGATAGGCAAGGTTGGCCCCACCCTGAAGTACAAAAACAAACTGGTACACAGAGGGAGTTGAAGCGGTGCTTGCAAAGGTATCTACCCGCTGACTTAAGGCTTCAAGGGCAGCAAAGTTCCAGGAGGTATCCATGGCCGTTCTGGCATATCCGGCAGGTACCACATTCGTCAAACTAACCCGGATTGTATCACCCACCGAAGGCATATCCGCCTGGTTTACTGAAATCTGGGCAGACAATGACGAAAAAATCCAGCCAAAGACCAATAATAATACGACAGCTCTTTTCATAGATTATTTTTTTCCGAATTTAAATAACTCTCCAAAGTTTGTAAAATCCCGTTGGTATTTTATCCCGACACCTTGCGTATAAGGCGCATTGTTATCCAGGTTGTTCAGCGTATTTGTCCTGTTAAATGCCCGTGCCCTCCACCTGCGATTTTGTGTTAATACATATTCCACGTTGATATCTCCCACAAACGTGCTTGACTGAACCGTGGAACTGGTATAGGAATTCATGCCAAATGTGCCGTCTATAAGCAACCGGTCATCGAACAACTGCGTGGAAATACCAACATCAAACTCCTGGTTTGCCGTGCTGGTTCCCGGCTTGTAGTTCATGTTCACATTTACATTCGACGAGATCTGCGAAAGCATGCTGTTAATCTGATTGGTTACAAGCGACATGGAGGTCGCACTCACGTCGACGGAACCGGAGGTAGCAACGACCGGTTTAAACTGGTTCATGACCATCAGGTATATTGTTTGTTCGGTCATGACCGCGGCATTGGTGGTATCAATGGCGGAAAAAACCTCGTTTTTAATCTTTTCTTCCACGTTTGGCAGGTTGATTGCGAATGAAATATCCGGGTTTAGCAATTTCCCTCCAAGCCTGATAATGCATTCGACAGGGATCCTCAGTCCCTCCTCCTCAGGATTGGTGGTTATTCCAGCCAGGGGCGCCTTGGTTTTATAAATGGCACTGATGGAAATATTCGCATCTGCAGCATCCCCGGTCCAGCTGATGGTACTCCCCTCTTTGATCGACATCGGCAGCCTCAGCAAATTTTTAAACTGGAACAGGAAGAAACCCTTCGAAAGTGTATAAATCCCTGATAAAGTGAACGGTGAGGCGGGGGTCATCCCCATCAGCAAATTCCCTGAACCGGACGCTTTCAGGTTCCCAAGCTGATCGGGAAAGAAAACCTCGATTTCAGCATCCTGGTTCACACGGAGGCCAATATCAATCGTTAATCCTGTGGCATTTACCTGGTTTTTTTCCTTCGCTTTCTCAAGAGAATCGGCATCCGGATCATCAAAGATAATATAATCAGCCTGCCCGACCGACTGGGTTAGGTCTATGGGAATCACCACGTGGGTTTTGCCGCCATTTGTGGCTTTTACACTTATTTTAATATTGTCAGGCGGCCCGGTAATGGTTGCACTGCCTGAAGCGCGGGCTTTCCCGTAAAAAATACTATTCTGGGCCCTGGTATTGTTGAATGCAGCAAAATCATCCATCTCAACATTGAGATCGAGCATGAGATCAGTAAAATTCTTATGGGAAATCCTTCCGTTTAATACCGATTTGTGCCCCAGCGAATCAAACAGCGTTATTTTATCAAAAATGAACGCATTGCTGTCTATTGTTATCACATCTGCAAAAGAGTATGGCACGTTCAGGTAATTGATCTTAAATTCGGTACGCATCATTTTTAACTGACCACTGATACCGGGGTGGTCGAGTGTCCCTTTAATTTTTACAGAACCGGATGCCAGTCCATTTACGCCGGTCATAAAATCAGCAACAAATGGCTGGAGCATTTTCAGGTTAAGGTTCTTTAGTTTCAAATCAAAATCGAAATATGGATGCTTTTTATCCATAAAATAGCTGCCACTGAGTGAAAACGGAATGTTCGTTCCGCTATTACCGGTGTAAAGAATCTGAGACATCAGGTCAAACTGGTATGCAGCCGCATCATACTTGATTTTGAAAGATGCATCCCCGAGCAACTCCTTGTTAAATTTGAACTTATTTATATTCAGGTCGGCAAGCAAAACAAGGTCACTGTAGAGCTTTGCCATTTTAAAACTTCCGCTCAGTACTCCGTCAACATCCACCTGCGAACTGCCGATGAGCTGGTCAAGTTTGGAAATATCCACTTTATTAAATGCAATATTTAACGTGTCGGATTTCAATACAGAGAGGTTGCCGTTTATTTTAAGATACTGTTCACCAGATTGAAACCCAAGGTTGGAAAAATGGACAGACGAAGTGTCAATGTTGACAAGGTTTGCCGGGTCAACGGTCCAGGATTTTTCGTTCAGGAACACATTGAATTTCCTGATTTTCAGTTCGATGACCGGACTGTTTCTGAAGCTGGCATAGCCCATAAACTCGCTGGGCCGGGAATTGGCATTCCAATTTACCTGGTATTGAATGCTATCGTGCCTGAGGTTGGAGACCAGCTGGAATGAATCAACCTTTACCTCCAGGGAGTCTTGTTTACTGGCCTTTTTAAAGTATACATGTGCAGATCCGGTCTTGATTGACAGATCATCCATCCTGCTTTTAGCATCCAGGTACCAGTCAGTCAACTCAATATTGTTGATAAAGAGTTCGGGCGCATGCCCTTTCATGCCGATCGTCTGTTTACGTTCATCATAATAGCCATTGATGGTTGAATTGGGCGCAACCTTCAGAAACGGAAGAAACACATTTGTCACCTCACCTGATTCCTTGAACCGCACTTCATATTTCATATTCTGGAATGACTGTGTCTGGCTCAGCGCAATGAGCGAGTCGTTCAGGTTAAAGGAGGCCAGATAGTTTTGAATGAACGAGGTAAGTGATGGTATCAGGGCATTGAAAGAGAAATCACCGGTAACATCAGCATCAACAAAATCAGATTGTAAATGGTAACTTTTGCCTGTAACAGTATCCTGCCTTGTGAGCAGTGACAACTGGTCCATCGTGATCAGTTTATTACCTTCGGAATAGGTTGTATTTTCCATACAAACTGCTCCGTCGAGATTATCAGGATTTGTACCCTTGAAATTGACCTGGAGTTTTGTAACCAGGTTTTCGAGCGAATCACGCTTTAAAAGGTTAAGGTTAAAGAGCTGTGCATGATTTATCCGGGCGGCAAAATCAAAATCAGGCAATGAATCATGTAAATCGATCAAACCATTGAATCCAAGATTCAGATTCACATCATCAATATTCAGGATCCCATTAAATTTCTTATCCGCCAGTGCCCCGGTAATATCCAGATTCTTATAATTATAGTTGTGCAGCATGACCGAATCTATTCGAATCTTCATGATGAGGTTGGCGTCGTTCAGACTGAATCCTTTCCCATCTAAATCTGCCCGAAGGGTAAGTCTCCCAAATTCCTTGCTGTTTCCGGTAAGTCTGCCAATATCAAATGCCCCGACATTCAGTTGTCCTTTGTAACTAAGTGTTTTACTTTCCTTCTGTTTTTTAAGTGACAGATCGGTACCAAGATTCCCCAGGCTGCTGCTGACCTTTGCCGTAGCGACAAAATCGTTGTAGAATCCCGTAAAATTGCCTTTCAGGCTTACAACTCCCATGTTTCCAATAATATCAGGCAATACAAGATGGCGAACATCACCGGGGATCAGAAGAGATTCTATATCCTCTTTACTGGTACTCATTGATTTAACATTGAGGTCAATGAAAGTTTCCTCGATATTGGGCAGCCCAAGGGCGCTGACATCACCATGGAACCTGGTATTGTTTCCAAAAGAAAACTGTAAATTCCGGGCTTTGAAATTGCTTACGGTGCCTTTGATGTTGCCTGAAAAGTGAATCTTGTCTTTCATCACAAGCAATTCCGGGGCAAAATACCCGATATCCTGGATGTCAAGACTTGATGGTTCGATTTTGGCACGGATGGCCACAGAGTCGAGGAAATCATTGTAATCACCCCAGTGTTTATATAAAAAGTCAAAGGAGAGTGACACATCTGAGTGATCTGTCAGGATTTTAAGATGATGGGCTTTTAAAAACCTGGGGCCAACCCTGAAATCCCCGCTCAGGTTGTGAACTACGAGGCCGCTCCGCTCCTTTGCGGCTAAATGCGGGATTTTACCAATGATGGAATCACCTTCAAAGGCGACATCTCTTACCTCAAGGTTGATGCCGGATGCGTCGATATTGGCGTAATCCATTCCGGCCGGTTCCGGTTTTTCATTTTCATCCTGGAAATGAAACCTGGTATCTGTAATACTGACAGAAGAAATCGATAAATGCCAGGGGATTGATGCTGTGGTATCTGTTTTTTTTCCGGTATCCTTTGAGGCAAAATAATCTACGATGAACTGAATACTCAATGCGCTGTCGCCACGATGGGTGAGCAACTGGATCACCCCTTTCTCGATCAGCACCCGGCTGACATTAAGTTTGCGGGTTTTAAAGGAGATCATGCCTGGCCTGACACCCAGTTTATGTGCTGAAAAAATAATCTCCCGGTGACGATCAAGAACACTGATATCCTCAACCATCAGCCCATTTTTGAAGGACAGGTTAAAGCCCCTGATCCTGATCTCAGTATTCAGTTCCTTTGAAAGATAGCCGGCGGCCATTCTTACCAGCAGGGTTTGAACCGAATCGCTTCTGAATACAACAAATAGCGTGATAAGCAGTGAGATGATCACTGTGAAGATATAAAGCAGTATTTTTGCGCCTGTTTTAATGATAATTTCGCGTTACGTATGCAGCATTTTATACTTGGCATCGAATCGTCCTGCGACGATACGTCAGCGGCCATCATCGCAGATGATGTGATCCTGTCGAATGTAACTGCGGGTCAGGAGGTACATCGAAATTTCGGAGGAGTTGTTCCCGAACTGGCATCGCGTGCACATCAGCAGAACATCATCCCCGTTATTGATACCGCTATCCAAAAAGCAAATATAGGTAAAAATCAACTTTCAGCCATTGCTTTTACGCGTGGCCCGGGCCTGCTTGGCTCATTGCTAGTCGGGACCTCTTTTGCAAAGGCCTTTTCGCTCGGCCTGAACATTCCGCTTATCGAGGTGGACCATCTCCAGGCCCATATACTCAGCCATTTTATCAGAAACACAGACCGGACCAACCCGGTGCCATCCTTCCCTTTTTTATGTCTTACTGTATCAGGCGGGCATACACAGTTTGTGTGGCTCCGGGATTATTTCGACATGGAGATTATCGGCCAGACCATTGATGATGCGGCTGGTGAAGCTTTCGACAAGGCAGCGAAAATCATGGGACTTCCTTACCCCGGCGGCCCGATGATCGACAAACTGGCACAAGATGGTGATCCAAAGCGCTTTACCTTCTCCAAGCCAAACATCCCGGGACTTAACTTCAGCTTCAGCGGCTTAAAAACTTCATTTCTCTACTTTCTCCGCGATGAATTAAAAAAAGATCCCGGGTTCATTGAAAAAAACAAACATGACCTTTGTGCCTCTATCCAGGCAACAATCGTTGACATGCTGATGTCGAAACTTAAGATAGCCATTAATGATACCGGTGTTCACCCCCGGGTTTCAACCCGGGGAAAACTCCCCGACGTAGCCATCGCCGGCGGCGTATCAGCCAACTCCGGCCTGCGGAAAGCACTTGAACAGGCCCGCGACAATTATGGCTGGAACATCTTCATACCGCCCCTGCAATATTCCACTGACAATGCTGCCATGATCGCCATTGCCGGATATTTTAAGTTTCTGAAAGGCGATTTCAGCGATCAGGCTGCCATCCCGTATGCGAGGTCAAAAACGATGTAATATATGTGATCCGGATGAAAGAAGTAATCGGTTATTTTGGCCTTAATATCTCAAACCGCTCGTCATATGCGGGTCCAAAGCTTTTTCTGACAGGGTTGTAATGAAAATAATCCTCCATCTCCATTCCCGGGGGAAGGTGCTTTGCGATATACTGGTTCATAAAGAAATCAAACAGGTAGCCGGCATGTTTTTTCCCCAGGTAGGGTGCCATGGCATAAACATCCTTGGTTTTCAATGAATCAATGGTGTATTTGTAGCGTACAGTTCCCGAAAACGGGTCGTTGAAAAACCGACCGTCAAAGGTATCATACGCCGTACTTGTAGCATAAAGCGTTGTCTTACTGCCACTTCCGGAACCCGCTTTGCCAAGGTCGAACCAGCAGCTGTAATCGACTGCATTCAGGTTGAATGTCTTCATGTAAACTGTATCGAGGAAATTATCCTCATCCTGTAGCGGGTAGTAGTACTCATCAAGCTGAATTTGAGAAACATTGAGCAGGTATGACTGAGGTTTGCCGGACATAAATGAGTCGATGCTGCTGTTCAGGTAAACATCAAATCCCAGCACCCTGAGCTGGTCAATAAAACCATTCATATAACTTTCGAGCAGAATGCTGTCATTGATAAACCGGATGTACCTGCTGCTGTCCCAAAGAGCTGCATCCTGCTGTTGTTGCGACATGGAATCAAATCCCTCAATGGCTTCACCTTTATGGTTGAATTTATAGACCATGGAGGGCGGGTTGACCAGCAGGCTGATGCTGTGTGGCGACTGAATAAATGTGTTGGCCACCTGACGTTCGGGCAAACAGGATTGCAGGCCTCCCATAATCAACAGGCCTGCAATGAAAATATATCCGTTAAACTTCACCAATTGTACGGGAACTTTTAATGAAATTATAACTGCAATAACGAAAATTTATTGTTAATCCTCACGGGGCACCGGCTCATACTTTTACCTGCATCTGCCTGCCAAACTCCCTGCCATATTCAACACATTTTTCTTCCATGGCATCATGAGGGGTGAATTTTACCATCAATCCCTCATCCATGACCCTGAGTTTCAGATTGCTCATGGCAGAAGTCATGATTTTTGCTCCCTCCCCGCTCCAGCCATAAGATCCGAATGCGGCAGCCAGTTTATTCCGGTCGCGGATGGGGTTGATCAGTGCAAATACCTGGTATATCGGCATAAGGATGTTCTGACTGAAAGTGGGGCATCCCAGGATGATTGCTGACGCTTCGCTGATCTTCTGTTCGATGACAGAAAGATCCATCTTCTCAAGATCACAGACGTCGACCTCAATGTCGCCATCCTGTTCAATTCCCCGGGCAATCATTCCTGCAATGATACCAGTATTCTGATAAGCTGAGACATATCCCAGGAAAACCCGGTTTGGACGCTGGCCTGCCAATGCTTCCCTCGCATATTGTTCAGACAGATCGACATATTTCTTCCAATTTTTCCGGAGAACGGCACCATGACCGGGCAGTATGGCTGAAATATCAAGGGGTCTGATCCTTTCTATCGCCTGCAGCATGAATTTGCTGTAAGGCTTCATGATCATGTTATAATAGTAGCGGAACGCATCGTCAAAATCGCCGACAACGTCATCAAAAACCCCGGCATTACAATAATGTTCTCCAAAAATATCGCAGGTAAACAATAGCTTATCCTCCACCAGGTAGGTCATGATGGAATCGGGCCAGTGCAGGTTTGCAGCGGCGACAAACTGCAATGTTTTATCGCCAAGATCGAGCCGCTGACCATCTTTTACCGTCAGGTGCGGAAATTCGAACCCAAGAAGGTCGCGAAGATACCGGATCGCATTTCCGCTGCCAACCACCTTTGCCTTTGGTGCAATTTCAAGCAACCTCGCCAGGCACCCGGAATGATCAGGTTCAGTGTGATTTAACACTATATATTCGATCTCCTGAGGATCAACGACAGAGGTAAGCTTTTCCAGGTAGGTTTCCCAGAATTTCTCCTTTACCGTTTCCACAACTGTCTTTTTTATGGCATTGATAAAGTAGGAGTTGTAGGTGGTACCATGTTTGGTTTCCATCACAACATCGAATGTTACGATGTCCCGGTCAAGAACCCCAACCCAACTTACATCTTCAGTAATTTTCAGTACTTTGTTGTCTGGCATCCTATCCATTAACTTTTGGTGGAACATTGAGTGTTAGCCAATATAATCCTGTTTCACTGATGGCATGGATAAACGAGTCGAAATCGACAGGTTTTACGACATAGCTGTTTGCACCCAATGCATAAGCTTCCTGAATATCCGTATCTTCTTTGGAGGATGTTATCACAACAATCGGGAGCATTTTAGTAGCGGGATTTCCCTTAACTGCCTTAAGCACTTCCAAACCACTTACTTTAGGCAGTTTAAGATCCAGGAAAATGATCTTGAGTCCTTTTGATTTGTCGCGTTCAGAAAATTGCCCCCTGCTGAAAATAAAATCGAGCGCTTCTTCTCCGTTTTCAGCAACGAAAAAATTGTTGGCATGATGGCCCTTCTTCAGCGCCCTGATTGTTAATTCGGCATCGTGAGGATTATCTTCAACAATCAGAATTTCAACAGGTGAAAATTGTTTCATGTAGTAAAATATATCGTTTTATCGGCTGCTCAGAGCGAGTTTTCGGCTTTCAAAGGTAACGAAAAATAGAAAGCAGCGCCTTTCTCAACCTCACCTTCTGCCCAAACTTTCCCACCATGGCGGTGAATAATACGTTGAACGATGGCAAGCCCGATGCCGGTACCATCAAACTCCTTGACACTGTGAAGCCGTTGAAATGCTCCGAAAAGTTTACCTGAATATTTCATATCGAAACCGGCGCCATTGTCGCGAATGCAGAATACGACCATCTCGTTCTGAACCTCTGAAGAGAGTACAATTTCTGCATGTTCGCGTTGCGACGAAAATTTAATGGCATTTCCTATGAGGTTAACAATGACCTGACGTACAAGTACATTGTCGCCCATAGCTTGTTGGAGCTTAGTTATTTTAAAGGTCGTCCGCTGCTTTTCGATTTCATTCGTAATCTCTGTGAAGACCGTTTTGGCAAGATTTTCCATATTGATCCGGACCATGTGTAAATCGGACCGGTTGAGCCTTGATAAAGCAAGCAGGTCATCAATGAGTTGCCCCATCCTGATTGCATTCTCCTGGATAACTCCGCAAACACGTTTGCCTTCGGCATCAAGCAACGACTGATAATCTTCGAACAGGATACGGGTAAATCCATCGATGGCCCGCAGGGGCGCCCGTAAGTCATGCGAAACAGAATATGAAAATGCCTCAAGTTCTTTGTTGGCTGCCTCCAGCTGGGCTGTACGTTCCAGTACCCGGTTTTCGAGTTCATCATTCATTTTACTGATTCGCTCTTCAGCAGCACGGCGTGCAGAAATATCTTCAATATACCCTTCCATGTAAAGAACATCTCCATGGTCATTGTATATTCCGCGACATCGTTCCCAAACCCATTTGGTTTCACCTGTGGCTGTTCGAATTGGATATTCTCCTTCGAACATGTCCCCGGTTGCAAGTACATTCTGCCAATTATTCCAAACCTGCTCACGATATTCTTCCAGGATGAGGTTGTTGAATAAAACGGTTCTGTTTTCAATAAAATCCTCCCTTTTGTAACCGGTCACGGGCAAACAACCATCACTCACAAACAACATCCGGCCATCGTAGCCATCCAGACAGCGGTAAACCATGCCAGGCAGGTTGCTTACCAGGGTTGACAACTGTTGTTCACTTAAAGAGAGCTGCTTCGACATCTCCCGCTCTTTTGTACTATCCTGGGCACTTCCAACAGTTCCGATCATTTTCCCATTGAGATCGTACAAGGGTGATTTCCGGACGTCAAGAAATAAAAATTTTCCTTTTACATTACCAAATTCATCAAACTGCCCGGCGGTACCTGAATCAATCACGGCCTGATCGGAATCAATACAACATTCGCCAAATGTATGCCAAACGGGATTTTCCGGATGCAATTCCCGCTGCCTGCCTGCAAAATAAAGATCTCCCTTGCCGATGGGTTCATCAGTGTCGGCAGCAATCAGCAGGTTATCGCAAACCGACTTGTTGGTGAAAATAAAGTTTTTATCCAGATCCTTTGCCCAAAGCATGTCGGTCATGTTATCGCTGATAGACCGAAATAAAATCGACAGCTCCATAAACCGCTTCTGGCTCTCCTTGAGGGTCTCTTCCGAACGTTTTCGTTGTTCTACCTCTGCCTTGAGATCCTCCATCAGATTCAGACTGGCCTGTTTGGTAGTCTCTAATGTTTCATACGATTTTTTAAGTTCCCTGTCGGATCTTTTCAGCTCCTCCAGCTGATGCTGAAGTGCCTGGGTTCTTTCAACGATTGTCTTTTCCAGTAGTTGTTTCTCCTGGCTTATCAGGTCCTCAGATTGTTTTATCCGAAGCATGGTAGAAACCAGTGCAATTAATTCTGCCTCAACAACAGGTTTGGCAAGAAATGAATCAGCACCCAACTGCAATGCCCTCACCCTGTTGGATGCATTGGGCATTTCTGCTGTTAAAATTATGACGGGGATTTTCCTTAACCGATGGTTTTCTTTCAGCAGTTTACACGTTTCAAACCCATCCATTTCGGGCATCAGAAGGTCAAGGAGGATCACGTCCGGGTCTTCTGACCCTGCTTTGTCAATTCCGTCTTTGCCTGAAAGCGCTGAAATAAAAACAGCATCAGGGAAGGCGACAGAAAGTATAGCACGAAGAACCACCAGGTTGTCATTGTTGTCATCTATTGCAAGAATTTTGACCATCGGCAGTTGGTTTGAAATCATCTTCAGGGGATCACAAAATTAGAATAAAAAAACATTGATACTAACCCTCATGAACAATATATTTTTCTGGTTTGTTCATGCTTACAAGCAGTTCATTGATCTCTTTTTTCAGCTCTATCATTTTCAATTCCCTGCCAATCATCAGGTTATTAAACCGTTCCAGTTCTTTGGCATTTGCTTTAAATGCTTCTTCAGCAATTTTCCTGTCGGTGATATCCCTGGTTACACCATGAATTCCAACCCACTCCTTGTTTGCTCCGAAATATGGGGTCATAAGCAACTCTCCCCATTTTGTGCGTCTGTTTTTGCAAAGATATTCCATGTACAATGTATGAGAATAACCTGGCAATGCTTCCGGAAATGTTTTCAGCCTCACCAACTCAAGTTTGAAAAGCTCTTTCGCCTGGGCTGCTGACTCTGGTGTAAAACGTTCATCAAAGGATTGCCGCAGGTACTCTTCGATATTGTATCCGGTAAATTGTTCAATAGAAGGAGACACAAATGTACTCTTCCCTGACAGATCCATCAGCCAGACAACATCTGTCATTTTATCGGTTATCAGCCTATGAACCTCCGTGCTTATCCGCAGTTTCTCCTCAGCTGCAACACGGTTTGTAATATCATGATAAATAGTCTGGTACGTTCCATCAGGCATCATTTTTGTATGCATTTCCACAGGGATATTCGTCCCATCTGCACGGAGGATCATCCGTCTGTTGACAACCGTTTCGCCTTGTTCAAGCAAGTCATATCTCAACGGAACATCCTTTATCTGAGCTGAAGTAAAAAGTTGTTTAACATTGGTCCCGATCAGGTTTTC
This sequence comes from uncultured Bacteroidales bacterium, assembly GCA_903926565.1. Lineage (GTDB taxonomy): Bacteria > Bacteroidota > Bacteroidia > Bacteroidales > FEN-979 > CAIVAT01. Next base: position 10,863 of record CAIYJU010000133.1, on the reverse strand, counting down.
AGCGGTTCTTCCCGTCAGGTTCAACATATATGAATTTGCTCCCAGAATGGTTCCGTTTTTAGCGCCAATCAGTATCCCGTCAACTGCGAATTCAATCAGATCATGATACTTTGTCTCGCTTTCATGAAGTGACTTCAGCGCGATTAATGTTTTTTCCTCACTGCGTTTGCGTTCTGAAATTTCAGCCTCAAGCTGTTGGCTATGCCTTTTCTGAAGGATGATCTTAATAATGCCGAAAATAATCAGACACGTAATAAGGAACACGAGTAAACGAAACCACCACGAACTGTAAAAAGGAGTAGCTATGGTGATTGTCTCTGATTTTGCAAGTTCAGACCACTCTCCGTCGCCATTTCTGGCCTGTACCTCAAAATGGTACTTACCCGGGTTCAACCCTGCATATTTAACCTTGTCAAGGTTTGATTGGTCCACAAACTGCCATGTCCGGTCATACCCGTCAAGTTTGTATCTGTAGGTTATTAAATTCTCATTAACGTAAGAGATCCCCCTGAAATGGAAATACAAGGTATTGCTGCTGAATCCAATAGTACAGTTTTCCCGGAGGGAATAAACACTGTCATTATTGTCTTCAACACCAATCATCATGATAACAGGCCGCAATGACTGCTGTCTTGAAAACCCGGAAACAAAACAGGAAAGCCCCATGTCGGTGCCAATCCAAACATTGCCATGAGAATCCTGCATTCCCGCCGACCTGTTGGTCTCACTTCCGGCCAGTCCGTTTTTCAGGCTGAAATGCTCAAGTTTCTCCGCACCATCCCATCTGAAAATTCCATTGTTTGATCCGAACCAATAATCATTCTCCTGATCCTGAAAAATAAGGTATATCGGGCTGTCAATGCGGATGCCGTTGAGATTAAATTTCCTGACCCGCCCATTTTCCAAAACACATAATCCATTTAAGGTTCCGACAAATTCCTTCCCCGACCTGTCACGGAAATACGAATAGACACTCTGTGTTTTCAGTTCATCAGGCAGAATGATTTTAACCACTTTGTCACCGGCAATCTTATAAAGTCCGTACATGCTGGCTCCAACAATTCCCCCGTTTTCCGTATCAAAAATTTTCCTGAACGGGCAGAAAATATCATGGTTGTGTTCATAAGGAACGAAATGATCATTTTGCAGATAATAGAGCTGCCGGCTTGTTCCCATCCATATTCTCCCAATGCTATCCTGATGAATCGTCGTGGCTACAGCGGTTGGATCATCCACCTGGTACCATTTAATAAATCCCCTGCTGTTTAGCCTGCCTGTTCCAAGGCGGGATGCCGTAAACCAAACATTTCCACTTTGATCCTGCATTAAATCGATCACCCTGCCAGCCTCATTACTTGACTTAGGGAATGGCAATCGTTTGAATTTATTATGGTCAAACAGGGTCAATCCATTATTGTGACCAAATATCATCCCTCCGTCCGACAATTCAAGAATGGCGGTTACTTCATTGTCAAGTAATCCGTTGCCTTCATAGTAATTAAGCAACCAGTTGTTGCTTAATTTGTCGATTCCACGCGTGTTGGGAAACCATACGTTATGTTCCCTGTCAATAAAAACAGAAGAGGCCCCGTCTGAAGAAAATCCATTATTTATCATCAAAGGAGCCGGTGTTCCGTTTTGCCTGTTAACATGGTATTTTGCCCAGCCGTTTCCAAAGAACACATTGCCATGACCATCAACATTGACAAATGCATTCCGGTATATATCGGGCTGGGGAAGTATATACCCGTCGGCAAACAGGGTGGTCTTTCCTGACTGCATATAAGTCAATTTATGCTGACTCAGAATCCAAAGTTTTTCATCCGGTTCACCCGGATTTTCATACTTTATTGCGAGGAGTGGTTCGCCATTGGCATTTACCAATTCGGAATATCTCAAATCGATTGTACCCGGATCAACCACCCCGATTCCATCCCTGGACAGGATATAAAATTTTCCTTTTTTTGCAGTTATGGAATAGGCACCCGGGAACAATGGGTTCTTTGATATTTCGATATGCCGCCATTGTCCATTCTGATATATTTCGACCCCCAGCCTGTTTCCGACACAAATGACAGGCTGACCGTCCTGGTATATAACATCAAACGAGATGGCCTCAATGTCAGTTCTGCTTACAGCCGGAATAAGTTTATGCCAGGTGCCATTTTTCAGGTACACCATCGCCCCGCACAACCAGCCGGGAGCCCCCCACAACATCCCTTTTTCATCAACAATCACTTTGCAGTAAGGGCGCTGAGGAAGCCCCGTGGTAGAGTCATAGTTTGTAAAACAAAATCCATCATAGGATGAAATACCGTTGTGGGTAGCAAACCATAAGATTCCCGAACTATCCTGGCAAATATCGTTGACGATCCTGGTAGGCAAACCATTTTCAATGGTATATGATTTTGTAAAGTAATGCTGGGCCATTGGCGTTTGCATCACACCAAGCCAACAAAATAAGAGCAGAAAATACCTTGCCTTAATCATGGATAATATATTTTGCCTGGTCACCATATTTCACCAGCATGTCATTGATCTCTTTTTTAAGTTCGATCATTTTCAATTCCCTGCCAATCATAAGGTTATTGAAACGCTCAAGCTCTAAGGTTTTCTCTTTCAGCGCCTGCGCTGCCAGCTTCCGGTCAGTGATATCGATGGATATTCCTCCGAGTAATGGTTTTCTGCCTGCCTGGGGAATGAGAAATTTTTGTGTTTCGTAATACCTGGCTTCTCCGGAAATGTCCGGCACCTTCTCTTCAATTTTCACCAGGCCGGAATCCAACGCCTGTTGGTCATCAGCCATTAGTTTTACGCCAAAATCACCGGGAAAAAACTCTGGCGGGGTCAGCCCGATCCACGCCGATGCCCCCAGAACCTCATCCATGTGCTTATTGACATAGATTGATTTAAACTCACTGTCTTTTATGAAGGCAAAGGCCGGTAAATGATCCATGAAAAGTGCGAACCTGTTTTCACTTTCCTGCAGCGCAATTTCAGCGTCCTTACGCCCGGTGCTGTCTGCCTGATCCTTCAGGATCTTTCCTATCAGGGCGGTTGCCACAGGGTAGACTCCCAGGATAGTGAGTGACACGGTTGAAAAAGTGATCATCCGCATGGGTGATGGGATTAACACAATCATCAACACCATAACAATATGGACGACAAGGCCAACGCCATACAAAAATCCGGTATTTGAAAGAAGCTGTTTTGTTTTGCTGTAACGATGAAACAGCACACCGATCAATGTCGAAGAGATGATAACGAATACACCCATGTAGACGCCGCCGCCTCCAAGAAAAACGCGATAGCTGAGGGCAATGGTCGCGGCAATCAATCCTGAAAAAGGGCCAAAGAAAAGGCCACATAAACTCAGGACAACACTGCGACCGTCAAAAATAATTCCAGGGGTAAGGATAAAGGGATTCAGCATACCAAGTATGGCAACCATGCCAAACAACAAACCCTGAAGGATGACTCCGGGAGAGGTATCCCTGCGATACCGGCGATCGACAAATCCGGAAAGCACACTCACTGAAATCAGCAGGGCAAGGTTGAAGATTAAGTCAATTACAATCATGCCTGGTTTTATTTGCTATGAACAACGTATCTGTCACCTTCTCCCATTTTATTGGACAAAAGGTTGACTTCCTGTTTTAATTCGATCATTTTAAGTTCCCTGTCAACCATCAGGCGGTTAAGCAATTCCAACTCAGTGATTTTCTTATGGAGGGTTCCTTCAATTCTTTTGTTGATAATATATTCCCAGGCATGATTGGAAAGTTGCCTGAGGCACTCAACATCACTCTCGGTATAATCAACGGATTTATTACCAACACCGATCACTGCAACTACCTGATCTGCCCGAACGATGGGCAGGGTCAACTCTCTTTCAAGCACAGCATGGCCCTCGGGCATGCCCTTTTTCTGAAGAAGATTTGCATAATCGTTGTGGATAACCGGACGAACTTCCCTGATACAGTCAGCCCACACTCCAGCTTCTTTCAGCGGATAATGGTTGATTGCAGCATTTGCCGAACAAAATTTTTCGCGTGTATGCGTTGACCAGCCTTGTAATGTGACTGTCGATTTTTCATCCAGGAAATGAAAAAACCCGATTTTGCTGTTTGTGAGCTGTTCTGCTTTGTCAATGGTATAGGTAACAAGCTCATTCATAGAATGAGTTAAGGCAAATTCACCCAAAGCAACATTTTCAGCTATCAGTTGTTCCCGTTGCTTTCTCAGGCTGATATCCCTGGCAACATGTACGCTGCCGGTCACAATTCCATGTTCGTTGAAAATTGGTGTCGTGGTCACATCATATATTCCGTTCAGTCGGGGTTCTTCAATCTCTGTTCGTTCCTCACTTTTGCTAAGCATCGTTCTTGCGTGGGGACAAAATTCGGGTATCGCCCCCAATCCATGCACAATTTTATAGCATGGCTGGCCGATTGCTTCATCTTTCGTGCATCCCAGTGCCCGTGCCATGGCCTCATTGGCTCTGACAATCTTATGATCCGTGTCAAGGATGGCAATCAGATCGGGAATTAAATCAACCAGGTTGCTAAACCAAAGCTCACTTTCATGCAATGCCTGGTCTGTCCGGGACTTATTTCTTACAAGTTCAAGATTATTCAGGGCATACCCTATATCTTCCGCAAGCTCAACAAGCAAAGCGACCTCTTCATCATCTTCAAGTGATTCAAATAAGGATGAAATTGCCAGGTATCCGTACAAAATATCGTGGTATTTTATCTTTAAAATGACGATCTCATTTTCAGGATTGGCATCTCTGAATCCACAATTAACACAGTGTTTTATGGGTTTAGGTAATGGTCCGACACCAGGTATCTCATTTAACGATTTAATGCAATCAGGAACGAATCCACCTTTTAACTTTTCAACAAATTCATCAAACCCGTTTAAAAGCCCTGCTGAAGCAGCTTCAGTAACCAGGCCATCACCATTCATCAAAATGATCCAAACTGCAGCATAATCGCGCGTGGCAATGAGCGTTTTACAACTTCCTTCTATCAGATCCTTAACATACTGTCCCTTGACAATCAACTGATTGGTATCGCGTATCGCTTTTAACACCAGGTTAAGATGCAGTATTCTTTTTTCCATCCTGCTTTTTTGCATTGCGATTTCTATCGCTGTCTGGAGTTCAACAATCTGGAATGGTTTAAGAATATAACCGAAGGGTTCGGCCAATTTTGCCTTTTCGAGCAGGGATAGATCAGAATAGGCTGTAAGGAAGATGACCGGTGCCCCGAATGTTGTCTTGATCTCCATGGCAAGTTCAACACCATTTTTTTCACCTTTCAGCAAAATGTCCATCAATACAAGGTCGGGGATTGCTTTTTGAATACTCTGATAAAACGCATCTGCGGAGGGTACTGTTCCTGTCACCTCATAGCCAAGATTTTCGAGGGTCAGCTTAAGGTCTGCTGCGATGGTCCTTTCATCTTCTACGATTAAAATTTTTGCTCTCTTCATCCTGAACCCGGATTACATTGAATGAAAACAAATTTATGCTTCTCCAATCCCTTGGAAAATAAAAAATCCGACCGTGTGGATCCTCGTCCTGTCACTAAAATCGGATCAACCTGAATAAGTGACTAAAATTAATAAAATAAATGCCTTACCGTCAAATAAACATCAAAAATCAGTCTGGTTATCACAATGGCAGTTCCATCTGGCTTGCGGTACCTGATTCTCCTGCCTCCCTGGAAGGGGTTGTTGTTGGATTCGGTTTTTTAATCCGGGGACGTTTTTTCCGCTCTCCAACCGAAGGTGCAGGCAAGTCGGATGGTGTGGAATCATCGTCCAGCAGGATGAGTCCCGGCCTCACATCATCTTCCTCCGGTGAATCCGGTGTTCCTGCCATTTCAACCGGTTCAACGGAATCAACCCTGAAACTCACTTTCCTCCCAGGCTCAACGTTAACCAACTTCACATGCCCTTCTGTGTCCGCTGCGTGCGCTGCGTCTGTCTTGACCTCTAAATCCGCTATGTTCGCTACATCCGCCTCGCCTGCATTGTCTACATCCGTCTCGTCTGCATTGTTCATATCCGCATTATCCGCATCGCCTGCTTCAACCTCAACCGGTTCCAACCAGGCAACTTTCTTCACAGCGTGCAGGGAAAGCCTCTTCCCTTTTGCCTTGTACCCTTTAACGCCAATGTACTCATGCACATGAATTTCTTCCTGTTCTGTTCCTTTGGTTTTCTGTTTCATATCGAAAAACAGTTCAACCCTGGGAAAAGGATCAGCAGAAAGAAGAACAAGTTTGTCGGGGGTTTCCACAAATTCAACTTTCTTATCGGTCAATTCGGCTTTGAAGCGTTTTATATAGTGTTGCCTGGTTTCATTCTCCAGGTAAATTACCGTATAAACTTTTTCAGGATCATATTTCTCGATCCGTATCATGTCCTCTTCGAAATGTGCGGAGAGGTCGAAGGAAGTGAGGCGGTAGTTGCCGGATTGCGTAAGTATGATGATGCGGTCGGATCCGGAAAACGCACCAAGCAGGACACCCCGGTCATCGGTATTGAGGCGTTGAACGGTTTCATCATACCAGATATTCAGTGAACCGAGGGTGGAGATGCCTTCCTGGCGTTGTTCAATCTTTCTCACCGCAAATTTGGTAAGGGTATTGCCCATCGAACTTCGTCCTTTGATGGCGATCTCTGCGAAGTTAAAGTCAAAAGAGCTCTTTTTCAGACGGGGCTTGGGTTTCAGCTCAACACGGATTCCCTCCGCCTCTCCGTTTGGATTGGCTGTAAAATAGAGCACTTTTGACCCCGGGGTCCCTTTGGTGGCATTATATTCCTTATCGCGGGTCACACCCAATACACTGAATCGTTTGACCATGATCTTCCCGTTTTTACCATCCCGGTAAATCAGGTTATACACCGTGCGGCTGTCATTTTTATTAAATACGGCAATATGTATCACATTTTGCCCGACAAAAGTTTTGCCTGAAACCTTCACGATTATGAAGGTACCATCGTCACGAAAAACGATGATATCGTCGATGTCGGAACAGTCGCACACAAATTCATCCTTTTTAAGGCCGGTGCCGGCAAATCCTTCCTCCCGGTTCACATAAAGCTTCTCATTGGCGGCAGCCACCTTGGCGGCCTCAATGTTGTCGAAACTGCGGATCTCGGCACGACGGTCGCGGTTCTTTCCATATTTTTTTCGGATCTGCCTGAAATACTCAATGGCATAATCGATGAGGTGCGCAAGGTGATTGTCCACCTCCTCCATTTCCAGGTTCACATTGGCCATTGCTTCATCTGCTTTGGCAGAATTAAAACGGGAAATCCGCTCAATCGGGATTTTCCGGAGACGGTGCACATCCTCATCCACAACCGGCCGGATGATCTGGGCAGCGAACGGTTCCAGTCCGCTGAAAATAGCCTCATCAATTGCCTCTGTAGTTTTACACTTCTTAATATCCTCGTAAACTTCGTTCTCGATAAATATTTTCTCAAGGGAGATGTAATGCAACTGGTCAAGGAGCTCCTGCCTGCGAATATCCAGTTCCAGTTTCAGCAGATCAACCGTACGCTGGGTATTTACCTTCAGAATCTCCGACACGCCCATGAAACGTGGTTTTCCACCTGCTATCACACAGGCGTTGGGAGAGATTGAGACTTCACATTCCGTAAAAGCATAGAGGGCATCCATGGTAGTATCCGGTGAAACTCCTGGTGACAGGTGAATCAGTATCTCTACATCAGCTGCCGTGTTGTCGTCGATCTTGCGGATTTTAATCTTGCCTTTTTCATTGGCAGTCAGGATGGAGTCGATGATGGAGCCTGTTGTTGTGCCATAAGGAATTTCACGTATGACAAGGGTTTTCTTGTCTTCCAGGATGATCTTTGCCCTCAGCCTGATCTTTCCGCCCCGGAGACCGTCATTGTAACGGGAGACATCGACCATTCCTCCTGTGAGGAAATCGGGATAGAGTTCAAATTCTTTCTCCTGCAGGATTTTAATGGAGGCGTCAAGCAATTCATTAAAATTATGTGGCAGGATTTTAGATGCCAGTCCGACAGCAATCCCTTCCACGCCCTGCGCAAGAAGAAGCGGAAATTTCGCCGGCAGGGAGACGGGTTCCTTGTTCCTTCCGTCGTAGGAGGCCTGCCATGTGGTTGTTTTTGCGTTAAAAAGCACTTCATGGGCAAATTTCGACGGGCGGGCTTCGATATACCTTGGGGCGGCAGCACTGTCGCCGGTGAGGATGTTTCCCCAGTTTCCCTGGCAGTCTATCAGCAGGTCCTTCTGGCCCAGCTGCACGAGTGCGTCGCCGATGGAGGCGTCGCCATGCGGATGGTATTTCATGGTATGGCCGATGATGTTGGCCACTTTGTTGTACCGGCCGTCGTCAAGTTCCTTCATGGCATGCAGAATCCGCCGCTGAACCGGTTTCAGCCCGTCGGTGATTTCAGGTACGGCGCGCTCAAGGATTACATACGAAGCATAATCCAGGAACCAGCTCTGGTACATCTGCGAAAGATGAACAGTCTCTTTCAGGGTTCCCGATTCAAGTTCGGGGTTTTCGCCGTTAATTTCTTCCAGGTCCATTATAAAAATTCAAAGTGCAAAATGCAAATTCAAAATGCAAAAACAGGTTACTTCACCAGTTTCGAGATCGATTTAAAGGTCTCTCCTCCTGAGTAACGGAGCAATTCAAACAGGATCGCCTCATAGGTTGTAATGATCACCCCTTCATGGCGCATGCGTTCGAGTGCCTGCAGTTTGTCATTGGGTTTCCTTGATGATGTACAGTCTTCAACCACCACTGCATGGTATCCGTTCTGCTTCAGGTCGATAACCGTTTGCAGTACACAAACATGGCTTTCGATACCGGCTACAATCACGAACTCCCTGCCCGATGATGCAAGTTCCATCATAAAGCCGGGTTCATCGCAACAGCTGAAGGATGCCTTTTCAATGCGGTTGATGCCTTCAATCGTCGCTGCTATTTCAGGGATGGTGGGCCCCAGTCCTTTCACATACTGTTCTGTAACAATGACAGGGATACCGAGCGTCTTCATCCCGTCGATCAGCAGGGGAACATTTTTCGAAAGTTTTTCATGTTCATGGATTGCCTGGAATATCCGTTCCTGGAAATCGATCACCAGGAGAATGGCCTTGTCTTTAAGGATGCGCATGTGAAATTGATTAAATTTAGAAATGCAAACAAAATTAAGATTTCCATTGATTGCACTTGCTGTTTGTTCAAAACTTAATATTTGTTACTTTTGCAAACTCTAAGGGGTTCCGTAGCTCAGTTGGATAGAGCAACAGCCTTCTAAGCTGTGGGTCGCGCGTTCGAATCGCGCCGGGATCACCAAGGAGACCAAGCGGTCTCCTTTTTTATTGCCTGGTATTCAACGGAATTACAGTATTGACAATGGTTTTCAAGTGGTAGTTTATTTTTCCAAATTGATTAAATAAAGTTAAATAATGCTTAATATTGCATAAATTCTAATACCAATTCAGTACTGGAACTAATACCAAAATAATACCATGAGAAACTACGCTACATACAAGGTTGTGTGGAACCGGAAGGGCCAGACAGGCGCTGCATTGGTTCAAATTGAAATCCTTCTGTCGAATGGAAAACAAAAATATGTTGGTACCGGATTAAAGATTACATCATCTGAATGGGATTCCAAATCCAGGCAGATTACCGGGCCATTTGCCACCCGGCTCAATAACCAGATAGCAGAAAAGATTGCGAAAATCAGGGCCCATGAGCTTATCCTGATTGAAAAAAACATGCGACTAACCGCAAATGAGGTAACTGTAGCTTTGGGAGAAAAAGATACCGGATCGTTTGTGGCTTTCATGCGTGATCAAATAGCTGCCAGAAATGATATTGCACCCGGTACCAGGTTTCTACATACGAGAGTAGCAAACAGGCTGGAACAGCATAGCATCATACGGTATACCGACCTCACCTACATGAATATAGTCTCATTTGACCAGTTCATTTCAAAGGAATTGAAAGCTCAAACCTCTGTTGCCAAACATCATCAGGTAGTTAAGACCTACATCACCATGGCAACCAAGGCAAACCTTATGGATTACAGCTCGAATCCATATCTGAAATTCAACGTTGACAGAGGAAAGAGTAAAATAAGAACCAGGTTGGATGAAAATGAAATAGAAGCCTTATTGAAAAAACCAGCCTCACTGACCCGAGATTGCGCCGTATTCCAACTGTTCACAGGCATTACCCACCGGGACCTCGAATGCCTTACTAAAAATAATATACGCAGGGATGGATCGGATGTATGGATTGAAGGACTGCGAAAAAAGTCCGGGGAAATGTATACCATATATCTTTTACCTGAAGCTGTTGAGATCATTGACCGCTATGCCGGAAATAATAGGTTGATCCCCTGCAAGGGTCTTCAGAAATACAATCTCGATCTTAAAATACTTGCTGCAAGTTGTGGCATCACAAAGGTATTATCAACCTACGTGCTGCGCCATACGGCTGCAACCCGGATGCTGAGGAAGGGTGTCCCTATCACCACAATATCAAGCATCCTGGGCCACAATAAAATTGAAACGACACTGATTTATGCGAGATTGGAAAAGCAAATAATGAAAGAACAGATGATCAGTGCTTTTGCGAAGCCTCGCAAAAACAAGCCTCGTAATTCTGAACAAGTTCAGCCAGAACAATCTTAGGCAGTTTCATTAGCTTTTTAACCTGTTTTCGGGATCGGGAATTCTTAAGACCAGACAATATTTTGGTTTTATGGGGCATTTTCTATTTATTCACAAAAGTACATGTATGAATGTGATTGAGAAAATCCGGTTCCCTCATTTAC
>CAIYJU010000132.1 GCA_903926565.1 uncultured Bacteroidales bacterium | reverse complement strand
TCAAACATCCCGGTAACTCCTTTGAATTTCTCGGTGCGTGGGGTTGGAACCGGAGTTTCAGACGCGATCATCCTTCTCCATTTTGATTCAAAGTTGACATTTGTGGTTATATTCGGCTCCCAGGGTTCGAATTTCAGGTTGTAATAATCGGAATAAGCAATCTCGGAGGTGTAGTACTCATCGGCAAGTCCTGCAAATTCATGGCCGAATTCATGAAGGCTGACAATATTCGACAGCTGATGGTCCACCGTGCTTTGACCGTAGTGGTTGTAAAACCCGCCTCCGCCGTATCGTTTGCTGTTGACAAGGACGAAAATAACATCATAAGGCACAGATGCTGCAATGTCATAAACCGATTTTGTATCTGATGTAGTCAGGTACCGGTCCATGTCAAACGTGTAAAAACTGCTGTGGATGTTGGTGTTCACAAAAATATCCTTTCCCGGGATGGTCACCCCGGATTCATCCGAAGGTGACTCAACAGCGTAAAAATTAAACTGGTTTGAATCGCTGGCATATGGTTCAACAGACAGAAAATATTTACATATTCGCCTTGCATCGTCAAGAAATTTATCCATCTCCAGGGTGGTGTAGCCTTCGGCAAGGAAAGCCACATCGACATGGTTATGCGGTTCCCCGGCATCTTTTATTTTTGTAAATTTATAAGGATGAATGCTTTCACGGTGGATGAAATAATCTGTGGGATCGATGAACCGTTCAAATAACAACTCAAATTCATTCGAATTGTACGATCTTTTCTCAACGGTAAACCGGATGGTATTCTTCGGAAACGGCATCACAGCCGTCATAGGCCATGCCCGCCTCATCTTTTTTGCTTCACCGGTCCCTTTCCATTCCTGGAACAACGAACTGAACCCCCTGGAAAATACCAACCTGCCGGTTGCAGAATCGTAAACAGCATACCGATAGGTCCCATAACCAAACGGATCAATAATATTTTTACGCGGACCTCCCCAGGAGGGCTCCTGCTTCATCTGAACAAAATAGACAATTTCCGAAGAGTGGTCGCCGGCAAGAAGGTAATCCACGCGCAGTGTTTCAGACAAAAAATATTGATCAAAGTTGCCGGAATCATTGTTCGCAGATTGCGCCATCGCATCGGATGGAGTGATTACTCCGGTTAATGCCATGAATACCAAAAACACATAAACTGTTTTCATGTCGTTTGATTTTACTCGATTTTCACCATTTCATTTTTACCTGCACAACAATCATCCCTGCCATCATCAGCCCGCATCCCACCAGCATACGTGTTGTAAATCCTTCATGAAGGATAAGCCAGCCCCCGAGAACAGCAAATACTGCTTCCAGGCTGAGAATGATGGAGGCATAAGCCGGATGGGCGGTTTTCTGGGCAATTACCTGCAACGTATAGGCAACGCCAACTGACAGTATCCCGCCATAAGCGATCGGAAGCCAGGCTTGCAGGATAGAGCCAATATTTACCGGTTCAATGGCAAATGCAACAACCATGTTAAGCAAGGCACAAATTGCGAACTGGATAACGGCAAGAAGAAAACTATTCATCATCGGCGACAGCCAGGCTATGAACAATACATGAAAGGTGAAAATGATGGCGCAATACAATACCAATTTATCACCCTGTTCAATATTGAAACCGCTGGTCATGCTGAGCATGTACAGTCCGGCCACAGAAAGGATGGCACCCACCCAAATAAGGAAATGAGATCGCTGGCCAAAGAGAAGTCCGACAATCGGAACAAATACCACGTATAGTCCGGTTATGAAACCAGCCTTGCCGGCACTGGTATGCTGTAAACCTAGCTGCTGAAATGCAACACCGCCAAAGAGAAAGAGCCCGGTCATCAAACTTCCCAGGATGATTTTGCGACGGTCGGCAGGATGCGAAACCTTGATCAGCGGTTCCTTTTTGGAAGCACTGATAAATAAAAACGGGAGGAGAACGATTACCCCCAAAGTGAATCTCACGCCGTTATAGGTAAACGGACCGACATAGTCCATCCCGATCCTCTGTGCAACAAAGGCAAAACCCCAGATTACTGCAGCCAGCAGGAGTATCAGATCGGATTGGAGGCTTTTATTCGTCATTCGCAATTTTTTTTTCTCAACCTATTCGACTGTGATCTCATCCGCAAATATCCAGGCTTTTCCTCCTGCTCCCAAATGCCATTCAGGACAAACACTGCGATTTTTTGCAATGACTTTTATAAAACGGCATTTGACACTTTTGAGGTTCACTGAAAATTCTTTCGTTACGGGTCCGTCGAAATGCTCATCCACATCATTGGCAAGCGTGGTTATTTTATTGAAGGTCACACCATCTTCTGAAGTCCACCATGTCACCTCTGTTGGCATGAAGATCCAGGCGCCCTGGTTCTGGATGCAGCCCAGGGACAGACGACGGACGGGTTGCATCAGGCCAAGGTCAATAACTGCCTCCAGATCAACACCTTCGTAACCCTGCCAGGCACCGGTTTGAAAGTTGTCGCCTCCTCTTAAAAAATCGATCAGGGCAAGATCGCCACCGGCAGCATATTGCCCGGCATATTGCGTGTTCAGCTTTATCTTCCTGTTTTTAGGGATCTGTATAAATTGAGCTTCTACCGGCAGACTTTTCTTCAGTTCCTGGCTGATAGATATTGCTTTCAGTGTTGCACTTTTTCTCAAAACAAAAGGACGCTGATAAACCCGCGACCTTGGTCCGGGATCGGACCCGTCGAGCGTATAAAAAATGTTTACCCCGGGCTGTGCACAGGAGAGTCCGACCACGGTCGAATCCATAAATGTATGGTTCCCCTGGTGTATGGATGGGACAGGAATGATTGAAAATTCTGAAATGTAGCGGTCCGGAAACATGCCATATCCCACGCCCCAGGCTTTGTTTGGCTCCGGACCCATGTTGAAGAGTAACTCTCCGCCTTTTAAAATATCGGCATGACTGAGATAGCATTTTGTATACGGTTTTCCGTTCAGACTTGCAGATTGAATATAGAAGTTGTTGTCGCTGAGGTTGCTGGCCCTGACAATAAAGGTTTTTCCATTCTCCAGGCTGATGGTTGCTTTTGGGAATACCGGCGAGCCGATCGCATAAACGCCTGATCCCGGTGTGACCGGATAAAAACCCAGGGCACTGAAAACATACCATGCTGACATTTGGCCGCAATCTTCATTCCCAATCAAACCATCAGGTGAATTCTTATAAAAATCAGTACAGATCCTGTGCACCAGCGACTGTGTTTTCCATGGAGTTCCAGCATAGTCATAAAGGTAAGCGATATGATGACTCGGCTCATTGCCATGGGCATATTGCCCGATGAGTCCGGTAATGTCGGCCTGGTTTCGACCAGTTGTTTTTGAATCAGCAGTAAAGAGGTCATCAAGCTTCAGGGCAAAGTTTTCTCGTCCGCCCATCAGCTTCATCAGGCCGCTTAGATCCTGTGGAACATAAAAGTTATATTGCCAGGCATTGGCTTCAGTATAGTTGAAATTTACTTCTGCCGGATCGAAGGGGGTAAACCAGGTTTCATTTGATTTTGCACGCATAAAACCGGTAATCCGGTCGAAAATGTTTTTATAGTTCTGTGCCCGGATCATGTATGTTTTATGTTCTTCCTCTTTTCCCAGCGATTTGGCCATCATGGCAATACACCAGTCGTCATAAGCATATTCAAGGGTTTTGGAGACTGATTCCCCTTCCCGGTCTGCCGGAATATACCCTTTCTTTTTATAATATTTCAGTCCGAGATGATCCTGCCCGGCACTGTGTTTCATGGCGAGTAACGCCTTTTCACCATCAAATCCCCGGATACCCTTCAGCCACGCATCGGCAATGACCGGAACAGCGTGATACCCGATCATACAGCCTGTTTCGTTACCGGAAAGCTCCCACACGGGAAGCATACCGCCTTCGTCATATTGCCGCAGAAAAGTGTTCACAAAGTCGCTGACCCGTTTGGGTTCAAGGATGGTGTAAAGCGGATTGGCTGCGCGGTAGGTATCCCAAAGAGAAAACACTGTGTAATAGTTAAAACTATCCGATGTGTGAATCTTCAGATCCCGGCCTCGATACTGCCCGTCAACATCGTTGTAGATATTTGGCTGAAGCATGGTGTGATACAGAGCGGAATAAAAGATAACCTGCTGGTCAGGAGTGCCATCCTCAGCTTTGATCTTACCCAATGCGTTATTCCAGATCGAAGTTGCCTTGCTTGCAATGGTGTCAAAATCCCACCCGGGAATTTCAGCCTCGAGGTTCTTCCGGGCGCCTTCAATGCTGACACCTGAAATCCCAACCTTCACCAGGATTTGCCCGGTCGGGTTGCTGTCAAAGGTAAATATGGCTTTGATGTCGTCGCTGTTCACCTCCTTTACTTCTGACGACAGCTCTTCTTTTGAGGACAGTGCATAAGATGTAAACGGCCTTGAAAATTTCGCCACAAAGTAGACCATCTGCTTCGATGCCCAAGCCTGAGAAACGCGGGCACCTTCAATTTCATCTGGACCGGCTATCTTTAATCCAGACTCCAGAACCTTATCCCGATGCTTTAAGTCGAATACGATATTTACCTGATCTGATGTTAAATAAGTATACCGATGAAACCCGGTCCGGAGGGTTGTGGTGAGTTCGGCGGTAACCTGGTTTTTGAGCAGCTTTACTTTGTAATACCCCGGCCTGGCCATTTCATCCTTCTTACTGAAAGGTGAGGCATAACCGTAATCTTTGAGGTTGACCGGGCCGCTAACCGGCATGATCAGGATGTCGCCGTAATCAGAACAACCGGTTCCGCTGAGGTGGGTATGGCTGAATCCGTAAATCAAGGTATCGCTTCCATGATAGGCGGAACAGCCGTCCCATCCTTCGAGACGGGTATCCGGACTGAGCTGCATCATGCCAAACGGGAGACTGGCACCCGGAAAGGTATGTCCATGCCCGCCCGTGCCGATGAAGGGGTTGACATATTCTGAGGGCGCTTGTGACTTTTGTGCCTGCACCGGATGGTTGATTCCTGCCATCAATACCACTAGTAAAATGCAGAAGGGGGTCTTTTTATTCAACGGAAGGTAGCTCATGGGTTTTATTATTTCACGAAGAGACACGCTTCGCTTTTCTTCGTGTAACCAAATTAGTATGTATCGATCAAGCTCCTTAAAACAATCAACTCATTGATTTTCGGATTCTTCTTTGCAGTCGTAAATTGAACATCCACCGATTCTCCCGGCAACATGTCAAAGTAATTATCAGAGAAATCCCCCTTCAACGTAGTTGAAAGAGAGACATTTTTTGCAAGTTTACTGC
Source organism: uncultured Bacteroidales bacterium (assembly GCA_903926565.1). GTDB lineage: Bacteria > Bacteroidota > Bacteroidia > Bacteroidales > FEN-979 > CAIVAT01. Next base: position 1,351 of record CAIYJU010000132.1, on the reverse strand, counting down.
AGGAAATGCGGATGTTATACCCTGTTGGCGTGGCAGTCACCACTTTTTCAATTGACGGAAGCTGCAATGCAAGGTCCTTGGGTGAAACGAAATAGAGCATGTTTTTTACCTGTAACCCGGAAAATCCGGTACCCTTAAGAGTCACAAGTAGTAAACACGCTTTCGGGTTTAATTTGCCAAGCAATGCGGTTTGCAGGGTATCGTAATACACCAGGGAAGAGTTTTCAGGAATGTCAACTGTGAATCCTTCATCGGAATATAGGTTGCCATCGAAATCAAGCACCTTAACCGTCATTATTGCCATGTTAAGTTTCTGATCATCAGAAGATATATAAACCTTTACACGGCCATCTTCAACAACAGGTGAGATCAGTATCTGGTCATAAGCAGCCGGAATGGCATACTGAAGTGCCTTCTTTTTGCCGTAATAATCGCGCGACGACCATGAAACGACCGGCCAGCAGTCGTTGAGTTGCCAGTACATTGTCCCCATGCAGTAGGGTTTGGCCCTGCGATGTGCCTCTATGGCAGACACGATGCCTTTCGCCTGCAGGAGCTGGCTTACATAAGTGTATGATTCAAAATCCTTTGGCTTATTGTAATCGCGCAACAAATATTCATCGATTGTTTCAAAACCGGTCGGATGTTTCTGATGCGCCTTCATCACTGGTGTTTCGATAGCGCGATCTTCAGGGGAGGTGAATTTTTTAATTGTTGAAAAATCAGGAAAAGCCTGGAACCCGAATTCAGACATGAAGCGGCCCACCTTCTTTTCATAATTCGCAAATGGTTCTTTGCCCCACCAAACACCCCAGTAGTGAGAATCTCCCTCTGTAAGGCTTTCAGCATGCCCCCATCCATGAAGGGGAGATGAAGGAATATATGCACGCGCAGAGTCAAATTTCCTTACGTTGTTAGGCAGGATGAGATCGAACATAACCCTGTAATTTCTGTAAATCGCAGCGGAATCTTCGGGAGAATAACCATATTGCTTCTGCCATCCCCAGTTTTTCCATCCTTCATCAATTTCATTGTTGCCACACCATAATGCAATGCATGGATGACGGCGGAGCCGCACAATATTCTGGATCGCCTCGTCGCGCACTCCGTCAAGGAACTCTTTAGTAGCCGGATACATGGAATTTGCATACATAAAATCCTGCCACACCATGATTCCATTCTCATCACACAGGTCGTAGAAAATATCATTTTCGTAAATCCCTCCGCCCCATACACGCAGCATGTTCATGTTCGCATGCTTTACATCTGCAATGATTGCCCTGTATGCAGAGTCCTTCACACGGGGAATGAAATTGTCCTGTGGAATATAATTTGCCCCTTTTACAAATAC
>CAIYJU010000131.1 GCA_903926565.1 uncultured Bacteroidales bacterium | reverse complement strand
GTCAAGCTTTCTGTTCGCAACTCTACAGTCATCGCACATTTCAATACCTGACGGTTTAATGATCGGGTTACAGATGAATTTCCGGGCCGCTATCATGGTTGTTGGTTTTGCTGTCACTGGCAAAGAGTTAAGCAACCCGGTCATCAGGTCTTTCTTTATCCGCACTTCTTTCAAACAGTTGCCCCTCTCTCTTGAAGTTGCATTTAATACACTTCCCTTTATCATCAGCAATTTGCCTTCTGTACGCGATATTTTTAAAAAGCCGGTTCCGATTTTACGACAACTCACCGCGCAAGCCGAATTCTGGCTTGGGAAAGTCGAACTCAGCCTGAAGAAAAAAAACAATGTCATCCTGGTTACAGGCGATACAGGCGATGGAAAATCAACTTTGCTGGCTGAATTGGCTATATTATTTAAAAGCCGGAATATTCAAACCGGCGGTATAATCTCTCCTGCAGTTTTTGAGAATGGAGTTAAATCAGGATATGAATTAATCAATGTTGCGACTTCTCAAAAAAAGCGACTCTCACAAACTCAAAAGGAGGATGGTTTAGTGAATGTTGGCAGGTTCTATTTTTTCAATGGTGGAATCTCGTTTGGCAAAGCTGCACTCACCGTTGCAAACAACCAGAATTCACAATTTGTGTTCATTGATGAAATCGGCGCATGGGAATTGCAGGGACAAGGGTGGGCAGAAAGCTTAAATGAACTAATCCTTCGCTGCGATATGCCTGTCATATTGGCTGTAAACACAAAATTGGTCGATCAGGTGATCGAAAGTTGGCAATTGCATTCGCCGTTGATCATCGAAGTAAAAAATCCCTCGTCTGCAGAAACAATTCAAGAAATCCTGCAATTCACCAACTTAATGTAAATTTTACATGCCGCAAATTACCTTTCATCCAATCGGCATCATCCATACCCCTTTCATTAGTGCGGATAATATGCCAATCCAAGGAATAGGAGGAAAAGGAATAAAGGCAACTATTGAAATTTATCCCGAATTCGCAGCCGGATTGAAAGACCTTGATGGATTCTCACACATCATTCTACTCTATCACCTACATTTGGTTGAGAAACATGCCTTGATTGTCAAACCCTTTATGGATGATAAGAAGCGTGGCATATTTGCCACCCGCTCACCAGTGCGTCCGAATCCGATTGGGATGACAGTTGTAAGGTTAACTGAGATCAGGGATAACTTATTAATCGTTGAGGACATTGATATGATAGACCAAACGCCCTTACTTGACATTAAGCCCTGTCTGCCAATGATCGACGACATCCAGGGGTTACGGTTGGGTTGGCTGACAGGCAAGGTTGACCAGTTTTCATGGAAAAAATCAGATGACCGGTTTATTTAAAGGTGATCAGCGGCTTAAGGTTCAATAATTATTTTCTGTTCTGCTTTTTCATAGGTGGTTTCAATGGTAATGTAATAAGCGCCTTCTGAAAGATTCATCATGTTAAGTGAAGCTGAATTTTTACCTGGATTCAGATTTCTCAAAACAGAACTTTGTAGTATTCTTCCGTTCGCATCACCAATGGATAGCGTAACTTCTGAATTATTCTCCAGATTAAAATGGAACTCGAAATTTTGATTTTCAATATCTGGGTATACCTGAAGATGCAGCGTTCCTATACTTTGTGGGTTCAGTTTATGATTTCCCGACTTAGAATTCTTTACGAGGTAAATTTTATAAATTTGGCTGCCTGCACTACTCAGAGAACCATCATTCATCCAGAAAATATTGGCAGCCGAACTATGAATGCCTCCATAGATATAACCAACCAGGGTCGTATCAGAAGTAAAGTCATCTAACTTCAATACCTCATTGTTGTATTCAGGCAGATTTGATGATGGAATAAATTCTGAACTTGCACCTAAAAAAGCAGGCATCTCAACAGGTAATTTATATTCAGCCATTGCTCCGTTTCCGTTTCTGGTTACCCTGGCAATGGTTTTCACAAATGGGACATTGTTATTCTGGACCAGAAAGCCGGCGCTGTCATAGTATTGTGCGATACCGCCAAAAAAGACATTGTGCATTTCATTCGCACTGGCGCTATACAATGGAATATGTGCACAATGGTAATGATTATAGAATTGCGAAAAAGCATTGTTCGGCAAATACCCGGAACTGTCGATATTTACACAATTCATGTATGGCAAATCTGCCGCAACCTGAAATACGCCGGAAAAAGCAGTCAACCCCTCCTGACCATTGGGCATAATTTGTGAAACTACATTATAATCACGCCGATGCAGATTGATTGAATCTACGATTGGGACCAGATGTGTCACCGATATATTAGTTCCATCATCAGCAATATTAAACCGCCTGATCGAATTTGTATATTTCTGCACATAGGTTGGATGGCCCATTGGGTTATACCTGCCGTCAAACCGTTGCCCGCCAGTGAGGTAATATGTATTGTAAATCTTGTTAAGATATCCTCCGGTTACGGCAAAAAGTTCATCTGTAACCTGCCTGAAAAAGGAGTTAAACGAAGTCCCGCTGATGATGGCATTGATTACATCGGGTATTTTTACTACAGTTAAATAAGGATAGGTAATATGATCATCCGCAGTAACACTATACCCATATCCTCCAATGAGACACAGATAACCCCCATCCTGGTGAAATTCCATATTGGTTGAGCTTAATTGTTCCTGGATTCCGGCAGGCAGAGAGGATAATGGAGCAGACCAATGTTGCCTGTTAACCGGATCTATCACGATCAGTTGCGCGTTTTGTCCTGCTGAATCAAACGTAGCCCAGGGCTGGCGTCGATGCAAGCCATCTATCCGTCCTCCAATGATAAGCCATTTGTCATGATATTGTCCAAAAACGAAGGCTTGCAG
>CAIYJU010000130.1 GCA_903926565.1 uncultured Bacteroidales bacterium | reverse complement strand
GAGCATCAAGGAACTCCTTATGTGCCCCATTTCCAAGGTTACCCTGAGTAATCCCGTGTGCGCCCCAAGCGGGATGACGTATTCCAGGTCTTACATCAACAACTGGTTGTTGAGGAGTCTCACCGATCCATGCACGCGCACACAGCTCTTCCGTCGTGATCTTTATCCGGACCGCCTCGCCGCAAACATCTTGGAGGCACTTGACAAGTAACAACAGCACACACCCCAGCAAGTAAACACCCATTTACTCTTCAAACGAGCTCGTAAACAAAGCGCGCGAGGGCGTTCGTCACGGCCACGAGCGGCTCATTGGTCCGCAATCCGCCCGGGCTCACAGTACTCGTACGGGTTCAGGTCCTATAGCGTCGGATCCCGGTCCCCTGTTGAAATTTCTGTTTTCGACAGCAATGGTACCTTGCTGGATTGCCCGGTAAACAAAATGCATCTTCCCGGGATGTATCGATTTGAGTGGGTCAACCAGGGTTTATCCCCGGGATATTACCTTCTCAGAATGCAGGCTGAGGGTTTTGTGGAAACCAGGAAAATGCTTCTTGTCAGGTAACTGACCTACTTCTGGTAAGCCAGTTCAAGAGGGTTTTCAACCTTTTCATTTAGCAGGGCAAGTTCTTTGATCTCCTGCATTTCATCGATAAAGTGAAATGTAAGCCCCTGAATATATTCGGGTTTTATCTCTTCGATATCTTTTTTATTCTCTTTCGAAAGAACAATGTCAGTAAGGTTTGCACGCCTGGCAGCCAGCATTTTTTCCTTAATCCCTCCAACCGGCAACACTTTTCCGCGTAATGTTATCTCGCCAGTCATGGCAAGGCGTTCCCGGACTTTAAATTGTGTGAATGCAGATGCCAGGGCGGTAAACATGGTAATCCCGGCTGAGGGCCCGTCTTTCGGTGTGGCCCCTTCCGGGACATGGATATGCACACTCCAGTTCTGAAACACACCCGGATCAATGCCAAAAGTTTCAGAATGTGACTTCAGATAAGCCAGCGCAATGGATGCTGACTCTTTCATCACATCTCCCAGGTTGCCGGTCAGTGTCAGATCGCCTTTGCCCCTGCTCAGGCTCACTTCAATGAAAAGGATTTCACCCCCGGCCATGGTCCACGCCAATCCTGTAACAACACCTGCAACCTTGTTGGAAATATATTTATCTGCCTGGAAAATCGGAATTCCCATGATTTTCTTCAGGTCACCTGTTTCAAGCTTTTTGCTAAACTTTTCTTTGGTAACGATCGCCTTCACTTTACTCCTGATGATCTTTGCAATACTTTTTTCCAGCATGCGCACGCCCGACTCCCTGGTGTAATCCTCAATAATCCGGGTAATAAGTTCATTGCTGAACAGCAGCTGATTTTTCTTTACCCCATGCTCCTTCAATTGCTTTGGCAACAAGTGACGGATTGCAATTTCGACCTTCTCCTCAACCAGGTAACCAGGGATGTCAATAATTTCCATTCGGTCGCGTAATGCAGGGTGAATGGTACTGAGGGTGTTGGCAGTTGCAATGAACATGATCCGTGAGAGATCGTACTCTATTTCAAGGTAATTGTCATAAAAAGCACTATTCTGTTCAGGATCAAGAACTTCAAGCAATGCGGCCTGAGGATCTCCGTTGATGTTCATCCCCATTACCTTGTCGATTTCATCAAGTACAAAAACGGGATTAGAACTTTTCGTTTTCTTCAGACTCTGCAAGATGCGACCAGGCATCGCTCCGATATATGTTTTACGATGGCCACGGAGTTCAGACTCATCCCGAAGTCCACCCAGCGACATTCTTGTATATTTCCGCCCAATTGCCCGGGCAATGCTTTTGCCCAGCGATGTTTTCCCAACGCCGGGAGGGCCTACAAGACAAAGGATTGGCGATTTAAGGTCACGCTTGAGCTTAATAATCGCCAGGTGTTCGATGATGCGTTCTTTAACCTTTTCCAGTCCGAAATGGTCTTCATCGAGCACCTGCTGTGCATGCTGAAGGTCAAGGTTGTCAAGTGTATATTCACCCCAGGGAAGTTGAACCAGCGTCTCCAGGTAATTAGTCTGAATGGAATATTCTGCAGCCATGGGGTGCATACGCTGGAGTTTAATCATCTCCTTCTCGAATACGTCTGAAACCTCCTTTGACCATTTCTTATCCTTTGACTGCTCACGAAGGGCACTGATTTCCTGTGAATTGGGACTGCCTCCCAGCTCTTCCTGTATGGTCTTAAGCTGTTGGTTCAGCAAGAAGTCCCGTTGTTGTTTATCAAGGTCTGTTTTAACCTTATTTTGAATTTGCTGCTTCAGATCTGCAAGCTGGAGTTCCTTGGTCAACAGTGTCAGAACAAGGTTTGCACACTCTGCTATATCGGCAATTCCAAGCAGTTTTTGCTTTTCGTCGAGATCCGTGTTCAGGTTAGATGAAATAAAATGCACCAGGAAGGTGGGTGATTCGATGTTTTTGATGGCAAAGGCTGCCTCAGAAGGTATATTGGGAGATTTTGTAATGATCTGGATTGCCAGGTCTTTAAGTGAGGCGATGAGTGCATTGAATTCCCCGTTATCAGCCGGGATCACAACAGGCGCCTCGAATGCTGAAACAGATGCCATGATATAAGGCTCCGATTGGATGAGTTCATTGATCGAGAACCTGCGTTTACCTTGTATAATGGCCGTATTGCTGCCATCCGGCATTTGAAGTATTTTGATAATATGGGCAACGGTCCCGATCTGGTTGAGGTCAGTAAATTCAGGATCCTCAACACTGGCATCTTTTTGCGCAACGACGCCGATGGTTCGGCTTCCTTTGTAAAATTCGCGGATAAGTTTAATTGACTTATCGCGGCCAACTGTAATCGGAATTACCACACCAGGAAACAGTACTGTATTTCTTAAAGGCAGAATTGGAAGAACCTCAGGTACCTCCTCTGTATTCATTGCTTCTTCATCCTCAGATGACATTAATGGTATAAATTCAGTTTCTGAGTCAATTAAATCAGAAAATATCAATCCGTTTGGTCCCAACTGATTTTCCATAGTGTTCAATATGTCATAATATCACTTGCCCTGAAAAAGCCAGGGTTTCGTAGAATGTCAATAAATGTGCCAAGAAATTGTTGTTTGCCTTTTAGAGGTACTTGTTCTTAAGAGTAAGATTATAGACATTGGTCAGAAGATCTATTTCAATGTCGTTAAAAAGGCGCCGGCGACGTTTAAAAACTATTTCAGCCACCTCCATTGCTTTTTTTATGCTGTAATTGGTATGACCGGCAGTACCTCCCCAGGTAAAAGAGGGGATGAAATTTCTCTGAAAACCGGAGCCGAAAATATTGGCGCTCACCCCTACCACTGTCCCTGTATTGAACATGGTGTTAATGGCACATTTTGAATGGTCGCCCATGATCAATCCACAGAATTGAAGATGTGTATTGATAAAAGTCTGCTTGCCATAACTCCAGAGCCTCACTGTGTCGTAGGTGTTTTTCAGATTGGAGGTATTCGTGTCAGCCCCCAGGTTGCACCATTCGCCAATGACCGAATGACCGAGGAATCCGTCGTGGGCCTTATTGGAATAACCAAAGAGAACAGAATTGTTCACTTCACCGCCAACACGGCAAAAAGGGCCGATTGTGGTAGGACCATATATTTTGGCGGCCATTTTCACCTCAGCCCCTTCACACAGGGCAAACGGGCCGCGTATTACTGCGCCTTCCATGATTTCGGTGTCTTTGCCGATGTAGATCGGCCCGGTTGTGGCATTCAGAACCGCACATTCAACCCTGGCTCCTTTTTCAACAAAGATATTCTCCAGTCCCAAAACCTGGTTCGTTTCACTTAGTTTCTGTGATTTTCTTCCCCTGGTAAGCAACTTAAAATCATCTGCAAGAGCAATCTCATTCTTAGAAAATATTTCCCAGGTATGATTTATTTTGATCGGAGCTTCAGAAATCTGGATCTCTTCGATACCTTGTGAGGCTGTGTCGCCAATATTGTCAAGTTCTTCTGCAGTGATATGCAGGGCAATAATGGTATCGTTATAAACTACCGTTTGATTCGGTTTGAGATTTTTAATTGCCTCAATAATTTCATCATTGGGGCATATTGATCCATTGATCAGAATATTTTCCGACATTTTGACAATCGGGAATTTTGCACTCAGATAACCGTCGGTCAGGGACGAAGTTGGTGATTTCAGGCGTTTTTCCCATTTTTCACGGATTGTAAGAATCCCTACGCGGATATCCGAAACTGGCCGGGTAAATGTCAGTGGCAGCAGGTTTGTCCGGACGATACTTTCATCAAACAGTATGTAATTCATTTTATGGAAGAATTATGGCAAAGCAAATATGAGTGGTTCTTTTATGCAAAAATAGAAAATAAAACAAACAAAAAAGAGCCTCCATAGAAAAACAGAGGCTCTTTCAAAATATTGTTGCACTGGTTTATTTCGCGGCTGCGTTCCTGTCATCGATATGCTTCTGATATTTGCTCTTGAATTTATCAATGCGTCCTGCCGTATCAACCAATTTCATTTTACCGGTATAGAAAGGATGTGAGGTATGAGAGATTTCCAATTTAATTAATGGATACTCAACACCATCTTCCAAAACGATGGTTTCCTTTGTTTTTACGGTTGATTTCGAAACAAAAGTGTATTCATTAGACATATCTTTGAATACTACCAGTCTGTAATCTTTTGGATGGATATCTTTTTTCATTGCACTATGGTATTTTTATGAGGGTGCAAAAGTAATGAATATAAATTGATTTCCAAAGATTATTTTATTAAAATGCTGAAAGTAAAAACTCCATTGTATCAATATGATCGGCATAATCCCACAAAGCCGGGATCTGACCTTCTCCGGGGAGTTTTGTTTCAACCGGCAGTATTGTATTACTGATGACACACTGTATCTCTTCGCTGCTCTGCCTTATGCCCTGAACAATGTCGTCAGGATGGTCATAATACTGATAATGCAGAACAGCTATCCGGGAAGCAATAGCGGCATCCTCCTTTAACAGCAGAAATCCTGTATCAATAAATGGCACCTGGCTTACCATGAATATAGATTTGTAATAATCATAGTTATTCCGGTACTTGTTATGGTTCGCATAGTCTTCATATTTACCGAGGGATTTTATGAGGGGTGAAAAATCATATCCTGCCGGTACACATATTTTGGAGATACTCCGGCAACCCATTCCAAAAAAAAGCATGATATCCCCGGCAAGGTGCTGCAGTTCAATATTGCTTTCATTACCATTGATTACAGCGATGCTGTTTCGGTTCCTGCGTATTATATGGGGATATTTGCCAAAGTAGAATTCAAAATATTTCGAGGTGTTCGAGTTTCCTGTGGCAATGATGGCATCAAAATTTTCAAGTCTGCCGGAAGTAAAACGGATAACATCCTGCCAATCTTTATCATGGTCAATCAAAACACTCGCCATGGCAGGCAGAAGCTTGTCATCAGAAGAGGATAATTTGGCAACAAGTTTGTGCCCTGATATCAGGACACATAAAAAATCATGAAATCCAACAGCCGGGATGTTGCCAGCCATCACTACCCCTATTGTCTTCTGTCCGGCGGCACGCTTCAATCTGTCTTCATAAACCGACAACCACCGGTTCAAATTATCACCGGTCAACATTTTCCCAAGATTATTCAATGCGACTGTGATCAATTCGGGCGTAAACCACCGGTTCGCGGCTGACGCATCAGTGGCAGCCTCCAAAAGTGGAGTAAATCCTTCCTGACCAGATTGTTCATGATATCTGCATAACCGGTCACCTAATAATTCAAACGATTTGATACGATCGGTCAGATCCATAAATTTCATTTTTGTGCAAATGTAATTCAATTATACATTTGCTTTGAATTACCTTTGCAAGCTCAATTTTTTAGTCATAACTCAATGAAACCTGCTTTATAATGACCATCACCAGGCTGCTTTTTCTTCTGATCCTGTTCCTGTTGATCCGGGGAGAATACAACACAGCGGAAGGCCAGGTTTTTCAGAATATCATGCAAGCTGAAGAGGCACTGTGCAAAGACCTCACTGCCTTAAACGTGGCAACCAATGACAGCACAAGGAGGCTCTGCAACCAGAAATTTTCTGACGACCTTCTGACGACATTGGTGTTACCTTCATCTGACAATCATCCGTTTGACTCCCTGAAGACGCTGACGAGGATCTCTTCACCCGACAATAAATTCCGGATCTTTCAATGGAACCTTCCTGACTCCGACGGCAGATCCAGGTTTTACGGATTCATTAAAATTACCGGAAGTACACCGGCAAAGATATTCCCATTGGTAGATTTCTCTGATTCTTTGCCTATGCCGGATACCATGGTTCTCGATCACCTGCATTGGCCAGGTGCCCTGTACTATAAAATAATTCAAGGGGAACAGGTTACGGGAAAGATATTCTATACCATGCTTGGCTGGGCAGGCAGAAACGCCCTGACTGCCCAAAAAGTGATTGAGATCCTTTCCTTTAATGACATTGGAAAACCCTGTTTTGGGCTTAAAGTATTTCCGGATTACGGAGAAGGCAACATGGCGCGTATCGTTTTTCGTTTTGCGGCAACAACGGGCATGTCAATAAAATATGAGCAATTGCCTATAGCTTCGGATAAGCGCTGGAACAGCAGAAAAAGGATATTTGAATATACGATGAAGAATGCGTGGATTATCGTTTGCGACAGGATGGTTCCGCTTGATCCTCAGTTGGATGGCCAGTACCAGTATTACGTGGCAGCAGGAGACATTTTTGATGGTTTTATTTTCAAGCACAATTATTGGTCTTACATGAAGGGGATCGACATCAGAAAAAAACAATAAGATTTTTTTCGTTTATTTTTTAAATATCATTAAATTTGTCTTCTTTGTTTTCTTATTATTGCACCACTAATTCAACATCTCAGATCTTATCTAAAACCTACATTTTATGAAAAAGCACAATTTTAATGCCGGCCCCTCCATCCTGCCACGCATTGCCCTTGAAAACTCAGCCAAAGCAATCTTAGAGTTAAACGGCACGGGCTTATCATTGCTCGAAATCTCTCACAGAAGCAAAGATTTTCAAGCCATCCTGGATGAAACTGTTGCACTATTTCATGAACTGCTTAATATTCCTTCAGGGTATCAGATTATTTTTCTTGGAGGAGGTGCAAGCATGCAATTCTGTATGATCCCTTATAATTTTCTTAACAAAAAAGCTGCCTACCTCGAAACTGGGGTATGGGCTCAGAAAGCCATTAAAGAAGCCAAATTCTTCGGCGATGTGAATGTTGTTGCCTCCTCTTCGGATAAAAATTTCAATTATATTCCGACAGGTTATGCAATTCCCGGCGATGCAGATTATTTCCATATCACCACTAACAATACAATATATGGTTCGGAAATTCATACTGACATAGACAGTCCTGTTCCATTAATTGCCGATATGTCTTCAGACATACTGAGCCGTCCGGTCGATATTTCAAAGTATTCGATGATTTATGGCGGGGCTCAGAAAAATCTTGGTCCTGCGGGCGTTACATTTGTTATTCTGAAGGAAGAGATGCTTGGCAAGGTTGAGCGGAAAATACCCTCCATGCTTAGCTATGCAACACACACAAAGGAGCCGTCACTTTACAATACCCCCCCTGTATTCGCCATTTATACGTGTCTTGAAACCCTCCGCTGGATCAAGGGCCTTGGCGGAGTAAAAGTTGTTGAAGCCATGAACATTAAAAAGGCTAATCTTCTTTATGATGCGATCGACAACAGTAAAATGTTTGTCGGGACTGTCGCTAAAAAGGACCGTTCGCTGATGAATATTTGTTTTGTGATGAAGGATGAATATAAGGATAAGGAGGATGGCTTTATGGAATTTGCAAAAACCCTGGGCATGATCGGCATCAAAGGTCACCGGTCGGTTGGCGGCTTCAGGGCATCCACTTACAATGCACTTCCTTTTGAAAGTGTTCAGGCCCTCGTCGATGCCATGCATGCATTTGAAGCCACTAACGCCTAATATTAATCCCGGGAGTTTGTCGCAAAACAACTCTGTTTCGGCAGGCAAAAGACCGTGCAAAACTGATAAGGAGAACATGACAGCTTCTTTCAGAGGGTCGGCAGTGCTTTTCGTCGAAAGAGATTCCAAACCAGGCAACTCCTTCTAAAAATCCAGACAAATATGAAAAAAGTATTAGTTGCCACTGACAAAGCTTTTGCTCCTGCAGCAGTTAAAGGTATCCGTAAAGTAATTGAAGACGCCGGGTTGGAATTGGTCCTCCTTGAAAATTATACAAGCCAGGACGATTTTATCAACGCTGTGGCGGATGTTGATGCAGTTATTATACGCAGTGATAAAGCTGACAGCGCGGTTATTGAAGCGGGTAAAAACCTCAAAATCATTGTTCGGGCAGGTGCCGGATACGATAACATCGACCTGCAGGCAGCTACAGCTAAAGGGGTTGTTGCCATGAATACCCCGGGGCAAAACTCCAATGCGGTAGCAGAACTTGCACTTGGCATGATGGTCTTTTACGCGCGTGGTTTTTTCAATGGTAAATCGGGAAGCGAACTTTCAGGCAAAAAACTTGGAATCCATGCCTACGGTTTTGTCGGGAAAAATGTTGCCAGGATTGCAAAGGGATTCGGGATGGAGGTTTATGCTTTCGACCCGTTTATTTCAAGGCAGGATATTGAAAAAGATGGTGTGAAGTGGATTGGCACTGTTGAAGAATTGTACAGTACATGCCACTTTATCTCCCTTCACATACCTGCGAACAGTCAGACTAAACTCTCTGTCAACTACTCCCTGCTTTCGAGGATGCCAATCCCGGCATGTCTTGTTAATACTGCAAGAGCTGAAGTAATTCATGAAGGCGACCTGTTGAAAATGTTCCAGGAAAGGAAAGATTTCGCCTATCTCACAGATGTGGAACCATCCAATAAGAGTGAGATCGAATCCGGTTTTAAAACAAAATTTTTCTCTACTCCTAAAAAAATGGGTGCACAAACCGAAGAGGCCAATATTAACGCAGGAATAGCTGCAGCAAGGCAGATTGTTGCTTTTTTAAAAGAGGGAGACACAACTTTTCAGGTTAATAAATAGCCATTGGTTTAAATTTTTACTATTATTGCATCAACAAGGGAAATGAAGTCATCCTTGTAAACTAAATATACAATTTAAGGAGCTAACCCATGGAAAACGAACACGAAAGGCCAACCACTTTTTTTAGGTTTGAAGATCTCAGAATCTACCATAAAGCTCTTGAATACGTCGATTGGGTGTATTTAATGGCAGGTAACACCAAGGATGATCCATTTATGAAATCGTTTTTTGAGCGATTTATCACGTCAGCAAATGGTATTCCTTTAAATATTGCAGAGGGTTCATCGAGGAATAAGAGCCAGTTTGTGTATTATCTTAAAATGGCCAAAAGTTCTGTCAGAGAATGTGTTGTGGTATCTTCAATTGCCCTCAGCCGAGGTTTTATCAATGATGATGCGTACGATGATTCCAAGAACCGCCTGATGGAAATGACAAAGATGATCGGTGCACTGATCGGATCTTTACAGCGCAGTGTTAAACCCGGTGAACTTGATGATGATGATGGCCCGGATTGATCTCTCTGAGAAAATTTTATTTTTCCTTAAAAACTCATTTTTACTATCTAAACCTGACATACTATTGGCATGGCAATACTTAAACCATTCAAAGGGCTGAGACCTCCTGTATCAATCGCTAAGGCACTTGCATCAAGGCCCTATGACGTGCTCAACTCAGATGAAGCAAGAAAGGAGGCGTCTGGCAATCCATATTCGCTGCTCCACATTATCAAACCGGAAATTGACTTACCACCTGCCCTGGATATTCACTCCCAAACTGTTTATGATAAGGCAAAGGAAAATTTTGAGCAGTTTAAGAAGCAGGGATGGCTGATTGCCGATAACCAGGAGCTGCTGTATATTTATGCCCAAACCATGAATGGCAAAACGCAGTATGGAATTGTAGGCTGTGCAGGAGTTTCAGATTATCTTGAAGGGATTATCAAAAAGCATGAGCTGACCCGCAAGGATAAGGAAGAAGACCGGATGAAGCACGTTCGGATAACCAATGCCAACATGGAACCGGTTTTCTTTACCTACCCTGCGGTTGCCGAAATTGATTCTATAGTATCATCGTACATTCAGAAGAACCAGCCGGTATATGATTTTATCGCTGACGATGGTGTAGGCCATCAATTCTGGGTGATTGATAACCAGGATATTATAGCTGATCTGAAATTGCAGTTTAAGCAAAATGTCCCTTTCACCTACGTCGCCGACGGGCATCACCGAACAGCCGCCGCGGCATTGGTCGGGAATGAGAAGAAACTCAACAATCCTGATCATAACGGCACAGAGGAATATAACTACTTCCTGGCTGTTCATTTTCCCGACAACCAGCTTTCGATCATAGATTACAACCGGCTCGTAAAGGATCTGAATGGATTGTCATGTCAGGAGTTCCTGAAAAAACTTGAAACCGTTTTCGGCATTGAAAATAAAGGAAACGAAATTTACAAACCAATATCGCTGCATAACTTTGCACTATACCTGGATGGCTGCTGGTATTCATTAACTGCAAAAGAAGGCACCTACAGTGACTCCGACCCGATCGGGGTGTTGGATGTAACCATCCTTTCTCGTCTGGTTTTGGCTGAACTTCTGGATATTACCGATCTCAGGACGTCAACGCGCATCGATTTTGTCGGAGGGATACGTGGCCTTGGAGAATTGAAGTTGCGGGTTGACAGCGGAGAGATGAAAGCAGCTTTTGCGCTTTACCCGGTTTCAATGAAGCAACTGATCGACATTGCCGATTCAGGCAATATCATGCCTCCCAAAACAACCTGGTTTGAGCCGAAATTGCGATCGGGGCTGGTTGTTCACACCCTGGATTAATAGCTAATTATTCATGTATTCTCCGAATACAGTCTGAAGATATGCCTTCCCCTCTTGTTTGATTGAATCAGCAAGTTTAGGATCTGTCCACCAATAGTAAAAGTCAGGACCTTTATCGTAGGTGAAATAGCCATATGGCCTGATCCAACCCAGGCCGTCTTCAGTCGTATAGTAGGCAAATTCAGGTGAAAATGGGTTGAAAAGATTTTTACTGTAATGAAAATCTCCGGCAGGCAATTTCAACTGTCCAAGCAAAGTTGCCGCGATATCATGCTGATTTCCAAGCTTATTATTCAATGTCCCCTTTAGGGAATCCTTAATTACATTGCCATAAAATAACATGGGAATTTTATGATATTCCTTAGAAAATGGATGCCAGTTTCTGTATGAATTATGGCTGTGATCTGCAACAATGATAAAAAGGGTATTGTCGTACCATGGTTTTGTTTTCACCTTTGCAAAGAATTCGCCAAGGCAATGATCAGTGTAATATGCCCCGTTGATGTATTCATATTCATTCCCGCCCCATTTTAATGGCCGGCCATATGGCTGGTCCCATGGTGAATGTGTACTGAGTGTGAAAAGTGATGCAAAGAAAGGCTGCTTCATGCCCGCAATGTCATCTGCCAGGTAACCGAGGGTATATTCATCATGAATACCCAGCTTTCCCTGGGGCATGGACCCGGGAAAGTTATCTCCTTCCAATATTTTATCAAATCCGTTAAAAATGATATAACTTTTAATAT
>CAIYJU010000129.1 GCA_903926565.1 uncultured Bacteroidales bacterium | reverse complement strand
GTGTTTACTCCCGGAGGTCCGACGACCTTCTGCCAGGGAGGATCGGTAACCCTGACAGGGTCAGGAGGTGTGAGTTACCTCTGGTCAAATGCAGCTACGATGGCCGCAATCAATGTCACCTCCAGCGGAAATTATACGGTCACGGTTACCAATACAGCCGGATGCAGTGCAACGCAAAACGCAACAGTAACGGTTAATGCACTTCCTGCCGCGGTGATTACTCCCGGAGGTCCGACGACCTTCTGCCAGGGAGGCTCGGTGACCCTGACAGGGTCGGGAGGTACGTCTTATTTATGGTCCAATAATGTAACATCTACAGAGATCATTGTAGCTTCAGGAGCCAATTACACCTTGACTGTTACAGATTCCAATGGTTGTGTTGATACGGATGCTTTAATGGTTGACGTTCTTCCGCTGCTGCCGGTATCTGTTTCGGTTATTGTTTCAGCAAACCCGGTACTTACTGGGGATCCGGTCGCTTTTTCTGCAACTCCAGTGAACGGAGGAACCATGCCTTTGTTTCTGTGGATGGTTAACGGAATAACCGTGGATGGCATCACCGGTAATGAGTTTGCCTATACCCCGACAGATGGTGACGGTGTTGCATGTATTCTTACATCGGACGCAACATGTACAACCGGTAATCCAGCCATTTCCAATACTATTATTATGTCTGTTAGTTCGATCCCTGTAACCAGCACAATTTCCGGAGTTCTTTCAAATGGACAAAGTGAATGTTACAACGCAATCCAGACAATTTCTGTGGCCGGAAACGGAACGGCGTTCCTGGTGAATGAAGGAGGAAACGTTACGATGATTGCTGGTCATAATATTATCTACCATGACGGTACGGTTGTGAAACCCGGGGCCTATATGCATGGTTATGTCACAACGGGTAATCAATTCTGTCCCCCAACCGTTCCATCAATTGCATCAGGTACGCTGAATTCAGAATTAAGTAATTTGGAATCCGGAAAGAAATCTTTTCAAATCTATCCTAATCCGGCCTGGGAAAACTTTACACTTATTGAAAAAAACGGACAGGATTCTGAAAAGATATCAATGGAAATATATAACATGCGTGGTGAACAGCTTCTGAAACGTGAATTTAATGGAGGAAAGAACCATGTATGCAGGTTTGTTGAATTCCCTCCCGGTTGCTACGTTGTAAAAGTGATTGTGGGTGAATACATTGAATCGTTCAAGTTAATCAAATCAAGAGAGAATTAAATAGACTGTAACAATCCTTTATATTTGTTAATTTCCGATGAAAAAAATCGCCCTTTTTCTGTTTTTACTCTCGATGACTGGTCCGGTTTATTGCCAGTCTGTAGTTACTATTGGTACTGGCACCGCTACGCAGAAGCAGCCGTTTGGCATGTGGGCCTCGTATGAGCGATCTGCCTCCTTGTACCTGTCATCCGAAATTGGCAGTTTTGGAAGCTATGGAATGATGATTAATTCCCTTGCCTGGAATGTCGGGACCGGATACCAGACGATGTGCCCGGTAAAAATTTATTTGAAATCAACAACTTCTTCAAACCTTTCAAATATAACATGGGCTTCAATCATCAATGGTGCAACATTGGTCTACGACGCCTCCTCCAACTTCACCTCTCCAGGATGGCGGAATATTGATATTGCCGACTTTGCTTATATTTCAGGAAACCTTTTGGTTTTGTGCGAAACAAATTACGGCGGAAGTGGTGCTACATTTTATCCTGTTTTTAAATACAGTTATTCCCCAAATAAGCACGAATTCTGGCAGGAATATGACAGTCCCCCGCTCGGCAATGGAACAATAAACGAAAACAGACCAAACATTCAGATTACCTATACCAACCTGCCAGGTTCTGTTGTCCCGCCATCAGGATTTATGGCTAAAGCATTAACATCCTCCCAGATAAATTTGAATTGGAAAAAGAATGCAGCAAATGATGGCGTTTTGGTCGCATACAATGCTGTTAACACTTTTGGGATTCCCAATGGAAATTATAATCCCGGTGAAAATATTTCAGGAGGTGGAACTGTAATTTATAATGGTACGGGAATAACATTCACCCAGACAACAGGGCTCATCCCCGGCACCACATATTATTACAGGGCATGGTCAAAGCACCCACCTGTCCCTGAGTATTCCATTGAAACAGGATCTATGGCCACTACCCTTTGTGATATTGTGTCCCAGTTCCCGGATTTGACTGATTTTGAAGCGCCTTCGTTCCCTCCATCATGCTGGTCATTGTCCGGGCTGCCATGGTTGCGATCGGCTTCTGCCAGTGGCTACGGTGCAGGATCAGCCTCAGCCTTTGCAGATTTTTTTCAAACAAGTGCCGGTGAGTTTGAAATGATCTCCCCTGAATTAAACTTTGGATCTTTATCTTCTGTGACCATTTCCTTTGATCACGCCTACGCAACATACTCAACCCAGGTAGACAGACTGGAACTATTGTATTCTTCGGATAATGGTAATTCCTTTACCTTGTTAAATACTTGGTTAGGGGGTTTCAGCGGGCCGCTTAATACTGCCGGTGCAAGAACAACTGCATTTATTCCTGCCTCTGGTGAATGGGCCACAAAAAGCAATGTACTTCCATCGGGTACCAATAAAGTCAAATTCAGGGCAGTAAGCGGGTATGGCAACAATCTCTTTCTGGATAATATTTCATTCCAGGGGGAATGTCCTTCCCCGACTAACCTTATAACCAGCAGTATTACATCCTCAGGAACTACATTGGGATGGACACCAGCTGGATCGCCGGGTGTGTGCCAGGTCATTTGGGGACCAACCGGGTTTGACACACTCACGGGAGGAACATTGGTGCCAGGCATTACCACCAGTTCATACCAGCTTGATGGTCTTGAAGCCGGCCATGCATATGAATATTATGTGAGAGCTGACTGCGGGAGTGCAATGGGGGCCTGGGAAGGTCCTGCCTCATGGATTACACCCTGTGATATTGCAATTGTGCCTTATTTTGAAAATTTCGACAATTACAGTCCGCCTGAAACAGCTTGTAATTCTGTAACAGATAATAACGGAGATGGAATCAAATGGATTACTTCTTCTCTCAATCCATCCTCTCCCCCAAATTCTATTTCACTCAGTCAAAATAATATAATGGCATCAAATGACTGGTTTTTTGCACCTGGGATTAACTTAAGTGAAGGAGTGACATATACTTTGAATTTCCGGTATCGTGGTGCCGGATCAGTTTTGGCTGAAAAACTGGAGATAAAATATGGAACCGGCCCGTCAGAGACAGAGATGACATCTGGCCAGATTTGGAATGATCCCGATATCCAGGCATTGAGCTATATCCAGGGACATGTTTTATTTTCTCCGGGTACAAGTGGTGTGTATTACATAGGTTGGCATGGATACAGTGAGCCAGGTACAGGTTCTGTAGATATAGATGACGTTTCAGTTGATGAGGCATTGATAACATGGAACGGCTCCGTTTCCGGTGATTGGGAAGATCCGGTGAACTGGACTCCTTCCGTCATTCCAAACGGTTTTCAGAATGTTACCATTCCGGCCGGTACGTTATTTATGCCTGCGGTTAGTTTTGGAGGACTTGAATGCAGGGATCTGACGATAAGCTCCGAAACTATGTTAACCTTGTACCCTGGCAGCGAACTTCTTGTTAATGGAAATATCCTGATAATGGAAAATGCAATATTTGATAACCAGGGAATGGTTATTCTTAAGGGCAATCTTGAGAACCAGAACCCAAACTGAGATCACTTCTGATACTCCGGCTAAGCTTTTTTACCTGAACTATTCTGCAGTTTAACCTTCACTGGTTTTATTATTTTACGCCATCATGAATAATCAAAATATTGTAAATGTGAACGATACGATTATTTTCCTAAATGGATATTGTGGCATTCCGTAGTTTTTTTTTATGGATTTCAACTATTGCTATCTGCCAAATTCCAATGTATATTTGAATATTCTGAATTAAGACAATTGCGAATGTTTTTAGGGTGACTTTTAAAATTTTGAGAACATAAAAATAAGATTCACAAAATGTTAAGACAGAAAATTAAAAATTAAGCAAATCGTCAGACCATAACAAGTGTTTTTTTCATGATTAGAGTGTAACCATTATTTATAAACGCCGTAAAATTTTTCAAACCTTTAAAAACCCAAAAAAAAATGAAAAAAACAATTAAATTTTTCGCTATTGCCGTTGCGGCATTTGGATTTGCAGCCGGTGCATCTGCGCAGGGAGGTATTGATGTCAATACCACTGCTGAAGCTCACATTATCACCCCACTTACAGTTGACAAGATTGCTGACATGGATTTCGGTAATGTTGGGGTTGTTGCCGCTGTTGGTACAATTGTTTTAGCTACTGATGCTAATCGGACAGGAACAGGCGGTGCTACACCTGCCACACCAACAGGAACAGTTACTGCTGCTGAATTCGATATTACCGGAGCATCAGGAGCAGAAATTGCCATTACGATTCAAGGTGGGCCCGTTGCAGCAGCAGAAATCGTTGTAACACACGTCACTGTACCTACCGAATCTATGAATGTTAATACCTTCGTAACTGACCCGGTATCCCCATTCGCATTAACTGGTGGATCTGCAACCATTCTGATTGGTGCAACATTGAACACCGGTATTTCACAGCTGGAAGGAGATTATCATACAACAGACGATTTTGTGGTAAATATTAACTACTACTAAATTACTAAACACTAAAAATAAACGCTGCTTTATGCAGCGTTTTTTTTTAGCAATTCAATATCTGAACCAATTGAGTCATTTGCCTTAATATTGGTCAATGTTGAAAAAAAAGTTGTAAAATCCTCACGACAATTGGATTGATACGAGAAAAATTATCTTATCTTTATAGCGAAATTGAATTAAAAAAAAACACATGAAATACATGTCCAAATATCTGGCTTTATTGTTGGTGTTGAATGTGTTTTCGTTCAATGTTTTTTCGCAGGTAATGAAATCCGCGACAGCAAGAATTTCCGCGACCATTGTTGAGCCGGTAAGTATGTCAAAAACTGACAATACAAAATTCGGTCACGTTGCCATTATCATGGCTGGGTATGTGAAAATGATTCCTGTCGGAGCAAATGCAAGGAATGCCAGTATTGTTTTTCCGGTTTCTTCCGGTACATTTACTGCAGTGACTTATGATATATCCGGCTCCGCAGGGTATTCCTATACTTTTTCATTCCCGCCTGTTCCATTGAACATAGACAATGGTATAAATGCGATGCAGGTAGCATCTCTGACAAGTGAACCTGCGCAGAATTCTGATTCAGATTTGATTGCGGGGGTGTTTGTCTCAGTTTCTCCGGGAGATGTAACCATTAGTTACAATTGAAAGTTTGGAATACATTTCACGGGATAAAGACAATTATTCTTCGGAAATTGAGGAACTACAGATAAATTAATACTAACATAAAATTAAAATTCATGTACCGACCAAAGCTTCACACGAACATGTTTAATTTGCCACGGGCTATTTTCTTTTCCCTGATGGTTTCCGGGTTGATAATTTTATCATTGTTTTCCACCTTTGAAGTAATGGCTCAAGGGAACCTTCTGATTATGCCACGAAGAGTTGTTTTTGAGGGTTCCAAGAAATCTCAGGATCTTACCCTTGCAAATACCGGTGGTGATACAGCGCGGTATGTTGTTTCTATTGTTCAAATGAGGATGAATGAGGATGGATCGTTTTTACAGATCACCACACCGGACTCCGGACAAATGTTTGCTGATAAATATCTTCGGTTTTTCCCACGTACCGTTACTCTTCCACCCAATCAAACCCAGGTTGTGAAAATGCAGGTGAATAAATCAGCAAAAATGGCTCCGGGTGAATATCGCTCTCATGTGTATTTTAAGTCAATACCCAAGGAAGTGCCGCTGGGACAGGAAGGTTTAAAAAAGGACTCGGCTGCAGCTGTTTCGGTTCGGATGACCCCGATTTTTGGTATAACCATTCCTGCGATCATCAGGGTGGGTGAATGTTCGGGAAAGGTTGCACTTAGTGACCCTGTAGTCGAATTGTTCAATGATACCATTCCCAGGCTGCAAATGAATTTTACCCGTTCAGGGAACATTTCGGTTTATGGTGACATTATAGTGAATCACACAGCCCCCGATGGAAGGGTTACTAAAGTCGCTGTTGTTAAGGGCGTCGCAATTTACACACCTAATGTGATGCGAAAATTCCAGTGCAACCTTGATAAAACGCTGGGGATTGATTATCACAAAGGAAAATTGAATATTCTTTTCCAGACTCCTGAGGATGTTAAAGCAACGAAACTTGCAGAAGCAGAAGTGATCTTGCGCTGATAAGCAACAGATTTCCTGCATGATGGCATTTGCTGAACTCTCTTGCAATATGATTCATATTATGAAGAGGATAAACCCAAAGGCCATATTTTCTGGTTTTGTTTTCATTGCCCTCATCTTTCTTTTTGCTCCGGGAGTTTCCGCCAAAAAGCTGTATAGCTATCAGTCAGGTATATGGAGTAACGCTACCACGGTTTGGACGACGGACTCGACAGGAACGACGCTTGTCGGATCCTCTGCTCCGGCAACAGGGGATATCATCTGCTTATTGACAGGCAGGACTATTACTGTTTCCGGCAATATTTCGACTACGGGTCACATAATCTATATAACAGTCGGGGCCACCCTGGATATGGGGATATACAATATCACCCCAACCACCACCACACCCTTAACTCTCAATGGGAACGGCCTTCTGAAATCGGGCAAATCAGGAGGTGTCAGTATCCTTTCAACTTACGTTTCGGGCACATTTTTATCAATCGAGGGAGGAACTGTTGAATATTATGCTGCTTCCGGCAATATTTCACTGGATAATACTACTACCGCAACGTATTGCAACCTGGTTTTAAATACAGGTGCTGCAACTCAAATATTAACGGTTACAAGAGATATGTCAGTTTTTGGATCATTGCGCATCACAAAAGGCATATTCCAGATTAACGATGCAACTACCACCAAAAGGAAAATAGTCGTAAACAGCAATTTGACGGTAGATTTGAATGGGAAGATCACAACAGGTTCGGGCAATACTAATACCGCAAATTACAGGATTCTGACCAATACACTCCCTCCCGGGGGGCAATTCCATACCATATTCCACGAATTATCCATTGGAGGGGATTTTACTAACAACGGCTCTGTCCGATTTACAAATCTGCTAAAACCAGATTACGAAGAGTTTCCGATAAATTCAGAAACCGGGGCTGTAACTGTCAGATTTAATGGCGAACGGCATTCGACCCTGATGCTAAATGGCAAGACAGATTTTTATAATCTGATCGTTGATAAAGGAACTGATCAGACTTACATACTTACAGTGAATTCTTCTGATACAGCTGATTTTGAACTCTACGGCTCAAATGCAGTGAGACGAAATGAAGCGGCTCCTTTTTCTCAGGATAACCCTGAGGTTCGGAAGGCCTTGTGGATTAAAAATGGGACGCTGAAACTTACGGGCAGCATATTTATACCAACTTTGGCTGAAGGCCCTGTCGGATCCACCGGCAACGGTGATTATGCGATCGGTTCAACCGGCCAGTTGTGGATCGCGGGCCCAAATGTAAAAGTATATGTAACCGCAACCAATACCAGCGGTTACCCTCAGGCGTATCCTCGCTGCCGTGGCGTTAGTGCCTTTCCCGGAACTGCGGAGCAGGCGCTGTCGATTTTTGGCACTTTCCGTATTTCCGACGGATATTTCAGCACAAGGCACAGTGCAGGCATTATTTTCTGGAATACAGCCAATTCCTCTTCGGTAGTCATGGTTGAAGGAGGTGTCTTGAATACAACCGTTATGCGCAGCACATGGACGGCCCCAGGGAAAACATCGTATGTTCAAACCGGTGGTACGGTGATTGTCCGCGGAAACGAAACCGAACTCGGTGAGATGTCAGGAGTTCCCATTTTTAACATTCCCAATCCAAGTTCGACATTTGTCATGACAGGCGGTGATATCATCATCAGAGACTGCAACAATGGAGACGGGAATGGCAACGGCATCTACCTGAATTGTGATCCGGGTAATTTTAATGTGACAGGGGGAAATGTTACTTTTGAAATAAACCCGCTCAATACATCGTATGTGGACATCTATTCCAGGGTCAATTTCTGGAACCTGAATATTAAGCGCAAGGATACAACGGGTAACGCTGCAACAAATGCTTCGATCAGATTATTATATAAACTTGTTGTTTCAAACAAACTCACCATTTACCCCAATGCAACGTTGTCGTCAGGCCCTGCGAATAACAGTGTTTATTCTTATGGGGATTTCATAATTAATCCCGGTGGGACTTATGCCCCCGGAACCAATACGACCTCCTTTAACGGGTATGGAAATTATTTTCTATGGAATGACGGAAGTATTACAGACGGCTTGTATAACCTGGATGTGAACAAAACGGAAGGAGGTTTGATCCTGGTTTCATCCGGAACTTCTTTTACCATCCGGAAGGACTTGAAAATATTAAATGGCACGTTGGCTGATGGGGGGAAAATTGTGTATGTTAATGGAAATGTGCAGAATAACGGAACGCATGTCGGGGCAGGTAAAATTTCAATGAACCGGGCTACGGGAACACAGCTTGTTTATGGTAACGGGCTTGGACTGTTTCAGAATCTCGAGTTGAACAATACATTTGGTACTGCTGGTTCTTCACAAATATCCCTTGCTTCAGATATCAGTATTACCGGTAATCTGATCCTGGCCAATGACCGCCTGTTTAACCTCGACAAAAACCAACTGACCCTGATGACCCTTGCAACGGTTGAAGGAACAATGAGCAGTAACAGGTATATTATTACATCCGGCGCTCCTTCTGATGGAGGAATCCGGAGGGTTTATTCGGATACCACCGCATTCCTTTTTCCCATTGGCAGTGCGGCCAACTATACACCTGCAACCATTCATATCCGGAAAATTCCCGAAATGTACGGAACTGTTACCGTAAAACCAGTTCCGGCAATGCATCCCTTTACAACAAATGCCACCTGCCTTGAAAATTACTGGAAAATTGAAGAATCCGGATTTTCTGATATAAAGGCTGGCTCGATCACGATTGAATTTAATTATGGCAACCTGCCAGACAATATTGCTTATGTTCCCGGTAAATATGTTCCTGCTGTTTGGGTTTACCTTAACAACATAAACCTGGTAAACGAGGCAACAAATCTGGTAACATTTCCTGCTGAAAATAGTTTTACAGGTGATTATACAGCTGGAATACCGGCTGCTTTCGGATTGGTTAAATCTTATTACAGCAGGGTCAGCGGAAACTGGAATGTGGCTTCTACCTGGTCAAACATTGGTTATGGTGGTGCTGCCGCAACCACTGTTCCCGGGGCGGCTAACCCTGTGTTCATTGGCGATGGAATAACCAACAATCATACGATTACCGTTCCTGCCGGGAATGCGTTGTCAGGAAGTTTATCAATTATCAAAGGTTCAGTTCTGGATATTGGTGCCACAACAGGTAATAATTTTGGGACAGTGATCCCGGGAAGCAATGGGAAATTGAGAATTACTTCCACTACAGCCACCGCACTGTTTCCTGCCGGAGATTTTGGCAATTTTTTAGGCCAGAGCGGAGGAACAGTGGAGTATTACTCAGGAAGCCTGAGTTTTGTCCTGCCCCTGGTTTCGAATGCACCTACATCCCGGGCAATTTCTAACTACTATCATCTGGAGTTGTCCCCGGCATCACCTTATACCATTACGATGCCCAACAGCGACCTGACTGTTTTCGGCAATCTTTTGATTACTGCATCAACCTCCGGTTCACTTGCATACATCAACTCGGCGGCAGTGCGCTTACTTACAATTTATGACACCCTCAATGTTATCTCAGGAACTTTTCAATTTCGGAACACAATCGCTCAGTCGTTATTTGTGAACAAGCAAATCATGATTGCTTCCGGTGCAAGGTTCAACGTAGCCAGTTCAGGTACGGCTGCAAATAATACACTGACTGTAGACGGGAATATTACAAATAATGGGAATTTGGACTTAAGTGTCAGCAATACAATTAAATGTGATGTGATCTTTACAGGAAATACAGATGCTACCATTGCAGGCAGAGGTGATACTACCGATTTCCACCTTATAACCGTAGATAAAGGAACTTCTGCCATCCCGGTTGTAAACGTTATCTCCTCGGCATTTACCTTTACGAATAATCCGAGTCCGCTCGTTCTTGTCAATGGTACCTTCAGGCTTACAAGTGCATTGACGGTAAATGTGTCTACAATGGCTTTTGATATACCCCCGACAACAGCTCTTTCGGCAAATGGAGGCACTTTGTTGGTGGCCACAAATGCCACTGACGATGCTGATGTTGTGTTATCCGGCTTGATTGAGGTCAAAAACGGGTCTATCTATATAGGTGATACACTCAATGCAAATAACAACGATATTGAGTATTCAGGTGCAGGATATCCTGCCATTGAAGTGCGGGGTGGGAGTCTGATTGTAAATGGCCAGGTGAGAAGAAGTATGATAAACGGATTGGGGTCATTGGTATACAAGCAATCTAATGTTACCAGCAATGTGGTGATCAATGGTAAAAATTGTCAGCCGACCCGGGCAAAACTTGAGGTGGTTAATTCAGGCAGTATTTTCAACATGACCGAGGGAACGCTGACCATTGTCAGAGGCGGCAGTCTCACATATAATGATTTGTATATCAGGCCGGAAAGTTCAACAGTAACCGCCGGTACCATCATCTTTGGAAATAAGAATACTGAGGCGACGTCAGTCAGCAACCTTACCCTGGATTCTACTTTTCCACTAAACAATATCACGGTTGATGGAACCACAAATCCGAAAACCCTTACCCTCGCAGTGAACCCCCTTGTCCTGAAAGGAAATTTGGTGATCAATGCCACATCCACATTTAAGGCAGATAGTTTAACTGTTTCAATTGCCGGTAATTTGACAAATTATAATGCCGATGCCGGTACCGGTGTTAATACGGGTGGTTATCGCCCGGGATCCTTCAGACAGCTGACCATACTCAACGGCTCTTCAGGGAACCAGATGATTTCAGGCGCTTCAGGCAATATTACCAATCTGGCCATGCTTGTTGTCAATAACACGTTTGGCAATGGTTCGGTAACTTTGCAGGCCAATACTGCAGTGCGAATTAATGGTGACCTTACACTTACAAATGGCAACCTTGCAGATGGAGGAAATGTGATCACCGTGATAGGAGATATCTCAAATTCATCTGCTCATGTGAGCAGTGGCTCCGGACGAATACTTCTGGCGGGCCCGGCTGTTCAATTCCTCTCAGGAAATGGGAACGGGAAATTTGGCAATTTGTATTTGAATGCATCTTATGATGTTAGAATGATTGCAGTGACTGAAATAACAGGTGTACTGTCTTTTCAGGGTACCGGTACAACGGGGAAATTACTGGATATAGGGAATAAACTCCTGATTTTGTCGAATACAGCTGCGGCTTCAGTTGTTTTTCTGAGTCCGGTCACCGCATTTTCTGCTAGCTGTTGCATCAGATCAGATGGATTGGTTAGCGATGCCGGTGTTAGAAAATATTTTCCATCTGGCGCTTTGACTTTCACTTTTCCTTTGGGTGTGCCAGGCAAATATGAACGGGCAGTCGTAACAGTCTCTGCCTCCAATTCCGCACCAGGAACAATCACGGTTATTCCTGTCAATCAGATACACCCGTGTATAACAGGAACCGGCACCAATTCTCTCAAGTTTTATTGGCATTTACGAGGAACAGGCTTTAATGGCTATAGTATTACATATCAATTTACTTACCGGGATGCCGATATCCAGGGTACGGAAAGCACCTATGTGGGAGACCGATACTTTAACGGGGTTTGGGATAGCCCTGTCTCCGGGGTTGTGACTGCTGCCAGTAACCTTATCACATTTTCAAACAAGACATTTGTTGATGGAGATTATACAGCAGGCGCCATTGCCAATTTTGGAATAGTTCCGACCTATTATAGTCGCAATGCGACTTGTACATCTCCAATGGTTGGCAATTGGGATGTGTTTGCTTCATGGTCAACGGATCCAATAAATCAACATGCCGGGGCGGCAGCTACCTCGAGTCCGACCGGTGAGCCTGTTGTAATTGCTACTGACCATATTGTCAGTACAAATGGAAATTTGCGGAAGACATCAGTTCTTACTTTGAATGGTACCGGTTTACTTGACCTTGCAAGTACGATTGGTCATGATCTGGGAACGATCCTGGGTACCGGGACCATCCGCCTTACTCCATCTGCGGCCGGTTTTTTTGTATTTCCGGCCGGAAACCTTACAACATTTACAGCATCCGGCGGTGGTACCATCGAATTGATAAACACATTGGCTACCACCGTGGTATTCCCTTATCTTACAACCTACAATAACCTGGTGTTAAAAGGATCAGGGCCCAAACAAATGATTGATGCGGATATCACACTGAATGGAGTCCTTACAAATGAAGCAACCAGCGTTTTTTTAGCATCTCAAACCGCATCCCTGATTTTGAATTCAAACTGGGTTAATGACGGTGATTTTACCCATAACTCCGGTACCACTGTGTTTAATGGGAATACACTTTTGAGCGGAGTAAATCCTCCGGTGTTGAATAATCTGGTAATTATTGCCGGTAAAAGCCTTACCGGACCATCATCTGCCGGATTTGGTGTGGCAGGGCTCTGGCTGGACGATGGTACATTTAACCACAATTCAGGGACAGTCAGCTTTAGCGGCAATACCACCATCAGCGGGTTGTCAACCACTACATTCAACAATCTCAGGGTTCAAAGTGGTGGTGTGCTTACAGGGAAGCTAAACGATGCATTCATTGTGTTAGGAAACTGGACGAATAACGGAGTCTTTAATCATAACGGGGGGAATGTAATATTCGATGGTGCCAGTCTCGTTGCCGGTACTTCAAAAACTAATTTCGGAAACTTAACTGTCAATGATTCAAGATTTTTAACAGGTCCCTTATCCGATACGATGAAGATTGCATTGAATTTTACCAACAACGGCACCTTTGAAAACAATGGAGGTACCGTAGAATTCAACGGGGCGATTCAGGACCTGAACGGGTCTGCCTCGACTCTTTTTGAAAACATTACTGTTGATGCAGGAAGCAACATTTCGGTCAGTTCTCCCGGTCAAACGCTCAGGGGGATATTATTTAGTGATGGGGTGCTTAATGCCAACGAAAACCTTACTTTACTTTCGGATGCAACCCGCACAGCCCTGATTGATGGGAGCGGAGCGGGGGACGTTTCCGGGAATCTTACCATCCAGCGGTATCTGCCCTCCGGATTCGGGTATAAATATTTCAGTTCACCATTTCAGGCGGCTGAGGTAGGACAGTTTGGCGACCACATGGACCTTTATGCCGCATTTCCTACCTTTTACCGTTACGACGAAAACAGAATATTCACCGGATGGCTGAAGTATGTTGATCCTTCAGGGATACTTGTACCGATGCAGGGTTATGCGGTGAATTTTGGAGCCGAATCGTTCCCTGTCACGGTTGACATATCCGGTCAGGTCAACAACCAGACGATGCTTCCTGTTACCGCATTCAACAGCAACCGCCCTTTTACCGTCGGATTTAATCTTGTTGGAAACCCTTACCCTTCGCCCATCGACTGGGATTCACCGGGGTGGATAAGGGATAATATTGATGATGCTGTGTACTATTTTAATGCTGGTACTACAGATCAGTACGGTGGAATATATAGCACCTACATCGATGGCATTTCCAGTGATGGAGTTGCAAACAATATCATTCCTGCCATGCAGGGCTTTTTTATGCATGTTTCCGATGGTGCTTATCCTGTTGCGGCAACCCTTATTTTTACCAATGATGTCCGGATCAATAACCTTTCTCCTCATTTTCATAAAAAAAACAGTTTAGAAACAAGATCATTGCTAAGACTTTCAGCGGGATATGAAGCAAGTGCCCCGGCCGGCGACCCTGTTGTGCTCTATTTTGATGACCGGGCAACAGCAGCTTTTGATAAGAAAAATGATGCGCTTAAACTGATGAATACCGACATATCCGTCCCGAATTTTTATGCACTTTCACTGGATTCTGAAAAACTGTCGATCAATGGGTTACCTTTGCCGGTTGACAGTATTACCATGGTACCTCTCGGTCTGAAAATAAAGCAGGAGGGAACGATTCATTTCAACTGGCATGATATTGAACGCATGCCATTGAATTTGTTTATCTATTTTTGTGATAATGTTACAGGCGTTCATCAGAATATATGGTTACATCCGGAATACGCAGTAAATTTGGCCGCGGGAGATTATGAAAACCGGTTTTCCCTGCTCTTCAGCAAGTCTGATCTGAGGTATCATCCCGGTAAGGATGAGACATTTTATATTTATAGTTTTCGGAGCAGGCTTTATATTTATATGAACCTGAACGTGGGTGACCAGGCTGATCTCAGGATGCATAACATGCTTGGGCAGCAGGTGCTTCATGTTCCACTGCAGGGGAATGGATATCACGAGATGGATGTTGATGTAAAGACCGGGATTTATATTGTGACGATCCGTTCAGCTAATTTAGTATACACAAGAAAAGTATATATCAATTGCCAATGACAGCAAATACAGAACGTCGCTTACGAAAATGGAATGTCATCTGTTTCTTATCTCTGGGATACCTTGTCGTATTCAGCAATATCTGTTCATTCTCACAGGAGATGCCGCCACGGCCTGTTTCTGTATCCTTAAATCAAAATTTGAGTTTTGGCGCTTTTTATCCTGGTGTTTCCGGTGGTACAGTTACCATCACTTCAACAGGTGTCCGTTTTGCCATTGGAAGTGTGATCCTGGTTGAAATGGGGTATCTTTATTTTCCGGCAGTTTTCCTCCTGGAAGGCAATCCCGGGACCATTGTTCATCTGTTGAATGGTCCGGATGCAACTTTAACAGGGAGTAACGGAGGGTCCATGACGCTGCATCTTGGTGAATCAACGCCTGGAGATCCGATCATTATCAATGCTGCGCCACCCGACAATATGCAGATCAAGTTAGGAGGGGTTCTGGAGGTGGGAAATCAGCTTTCCAATCCACCCGGTTATTACAACGGTGTTTTTTCATTGATGTTCATTCAGGAGTAATTGTTTCAGATAACCAAATTAGGATAAAATCCATTGATAACCTGCAAATTGTACTTCTTCATGAAAGGTTTACAGCGGTTATCTGGTTTTGATTCTGGAGTGAAAATATTTTTTTTTCTCATCCTGTTTCTCTTTTACACAAACTGGATTTTTGCCCAGGATGATTATGGTGATGAGGAGACCACCGTATCACTGAGGATTTCTAAAATCGGTGTTGTGGAAGCACCTGCATTCATTCGGAATGAGTTACTGTATTTGCCGGTTATTGACATTTTTACCTTTCTTAAAATTCAGAATACACCATCACCCGGTTATGATTCTGTGGCAGGTTTTTTTATCAATGAGCAATCAAGATATTTGATTGACAGGGGTAAGAACAGTATTCGGTATCAGGACAAGATTTTTGATCTGGCTGAAGGTGCCCTGATACGGACTGAGAACAATCTTTACCTGCGGTCAGATGTTTTCGGACAGGTTTTTGGTATGTATATCACATTCGATTTCCATAATTTGGTTGCTACCCTTACAACCAGGTTTGATCTCCCGGCAACCCGCGACATGAAACAGGCCATGATGCGTCGCGATTTAAGTCGGCTCAAGGGAGAACTTAAGGCAGACACGACGGTCGGCCGGAAGTATCCATTGTTCCATTTTGGCATGGCCGACTGGTCAGTGACTGCCACACAGCTTCTGGGAGGGATGAATAATGTAGGTGTAAATCTGGCGCTTGGATCGGTTGTTGCAGGAGGGGAGGCAAACGTGTTTCTTACATACAGAAATCAGCAGAACTTCAATTTAAGTCAGCAGCGTTATTTATGGCACTATGCAAACAATAATCGTCCTGCTTTGCGCCAGGTGAAACTTGGTATGATTGAGACATCGTCCACCTCTACTATTTATGCACCCCTGGTAGGTATGCAGTTTACCAATACACCCACTACCTTCAGACGGTCATTCGGCACTTATACACTGAGCGATTATACCGAACCAGGGTGGGGTGTGGAATTATATGTAAATAATGCATTGGTTGATTATCTGAAGGCAGATGCATCGGGGTTTTTTACGTTCGAGGTGCCACTTGTTTATGGGAATTCATCAATTCTGCTACGTTTTTATGGACCCTGGGGTGAGGAGCGTTCACGGGAGAAAAGCATCCTGATCCCATTTAATTTTCTGCCTGTACGAAAGTTCGAATATACTGTGACAGCAGCCATGGTCCAGAACAGGAGAAGCGATTTGTTTTCACGTGCCAATTTTAGTTACGGCTTGAATGCGCGCATGACAGTTGGCGGGGGTGTTGAATATTTATCGTCTGTAAGGAATCTCAATACAATGCCGTTCGTTGATTTTTCGGTGCGGCTGGCATCAAGCCTGCTGGTTACGGGTGAATATGTTTTTGGAGTAAAGGCCAGGGGGATCCTGAGTTGCCGATTGCCGGGAAATATACAAGTGGAATTAAATTATGCGCAATACAATAAAAACCAGACCGCCATTAGTGCCAGGTTTCGTGAGCAGCGAAAAGTGATGATATCAATCCCTGTCCGAACAAAAGGATTCACCTCACTGGTTAGGTTTACCCTGGATCAGGTCCTGGTTAACAATTTCAGAAATCTCTCATCGGAACTGCTGATATCTGGAAATTTTTATGGAACGAGCTTAAACCTCACAACAGTCGGGCAATTTTATGATCCGGTACACGCTTATGTAACAAGTACCCTTTCACTTGGGATCCGGCTTCCTGCCAATATCTATCTCACTCCCCAGGCACAATATGACTACTCAAATAAGAAATTTGTTGCTACAAAGGTCGAACTTGAAAGAAAATTTTTCAATAATGGCCTGTTGAAAATGTCGTATGAACACAACTTTGTAATGAACATCAGCAATGTCCAGATCGGGTTGCGGTATGCATTTCCATTTGCCCAGGCGGGTGTCGCAGCCATGTTTGGAAAAAGGAATACCTCGTTTGTTCAAACAGCCAGCGGGAGCCTCATGGTTGATGCCAGATCAAAGTGGATGGGTGCCGGTAACAGTTCCTCTGTGGGGAAGGGCGGGCTGCTACTTATTCCATTTCTCGACCTGAACGCAAATGGGAAGCGTGACGGGCAGGAACCGCGTGTTGCCGGACTTAACCTTCGTATTACGGGTGGTCGGACTGAGCAAAACATAGGCGACAGTACCATCAGGGTTTTTGATCTTGAACCGTTTGCAAACAGTTTTATTGAAATCGACAAAAGCAGTTTCGAAAATATTGCATGGCAGATCAAAAAACTCACCATCAGTGTGGCCATTGATCCGAACCAGTTCAAACCAGTGGAAATTCCTATTGCTGTTTTTGGGGAAGGTTCCGGAATGGTCTATACACAAAAGGACAGAGAGATGACGGGGCAGGGGCGTATTGTAATCTCATTTTATCGAAGCGATTCAACATTTGCAGGACAAACCCTGACAGAACCCGATGGTTTTTTTAGTTTTCTGGGTTTGACACCGGGAGATTATTTTGTAAAGGTTGATAAAGAACAAACCAGAAATTTGAGAATGTCAGTCACGCCTGAATTCTACCCGATAACTATCTTCAGCAGTATTGACGGTGACCAGGCCGGAGGTCTTGATTTTATTTTGAAACCACTTGATTCGAAAGCCGATTCATCCATTTTGTTCAGCCCGCTCATACCTCGTAAAGCTGAGTTGGGCCAGATTGTGTTTCCAAATTCAAACGGAAAAATTATGCCGGACAGCACGAGCCAGGTTACCTCAGGCACCGACCTTAACACGGGAATAAGCATCCTGGCCGGGGTTTTTCGTAATCAGACAAACGCAATCAATACCAGGTTCAGACTGCAATCAATTGTGAATCTCCCTGTGTCAATATTATTTGAATCAGGATCCTATTATGTCCGCATTTATGGAATCAGAAATGAAGCTATTGCCCGAAAACTATTGATGGTACTGACAGGCAATGGGTTCCCCGGAGCCGTTATCCAGACAAAACTATGATTGTTTAAGAAGTAAATGGCTGCTAATTCTTCCCCGTTATGCAGTGTAAAATCTCCTTGTTCATTCACCCGGTTCCAGCCAGGAAATATACGGGTAAAAAATCCCCACCCTCTTACATACAATATAAATAAAGAGCCTCCGGTCAAATCACACGCCCTTGTAAAGTTACTATCTTTGGGGTGGTATATGGATTATCAGGAAGAGATTCAAGGTAATGGGATGATTTGAAAATTAGTGATATAGCGGTTTCGATAGGGAATTTGCCTGTTTTCCATAACGTGAAAGTATGGCTTTCCGCAATTGACAATTATTGCAATATTAAGTACTTTTACAACTTATGCAACTTTACAATAAATCCTAACGTATACAAATATAATCAATTATTCTGGATGATTTTTTTGTTTAACAAATTGACAAACCAACCATGAAGAAAAGTTATTTGTTCGGAAAATATTTTCACACGATATATCTCAAATTGAACTTTGCGGGTTTATCACAAATCAAGATGCTGCTTGTCATATTCCCCGTTTGTTTTTGCACGCAAGGCTATTCAACCGTAATTAATCCTACGATCACGGGTCCTGAAATAGCTTGTGCAGGGGTGTCAGGCTATAATTATACAACAGAATCGGGAATGACGAACTATGAGTGGAGTATTTCAGCTGGAGGATTTATAACAGCTGGCAGCGGAACCAATTCCATCACAGTTACCTGGAATACGACAGGCAGCCAAACCGTGTCTGTGTTATATACCAATGCATCAATACCAGCAATACTCAATGTAACTGTTTCGCCTTTTTCACCAGTAGAAGTAAGCATTTCCGTTTCAGCCAATCCTGTTTGTGCCGGAACCGGTACAGTTTTCACTGCAAACCCTGTGAACGGAGGAACGGCACCGAATTATCAATGGAAGGTTAATGGGATCAGTGTCGGAAACAACAGCAATACTTTTGCTTTTGTCCCTGCCAATGGTGATATTATCGGCTGTCAGCTTTCTTCCAACCTGCCCTGTGTAACTGGAAATCCTGCCAATGCTGTTCCGATAGCGATGGTGGTTAATCAGAATGTTCTGGCGAGTGTCTCTGTTTCAGTTTCCTCTAATCCGGTTTGCCAAGGCAGCCAGGTAACTTATACGGCAATTTCATCTAATGGGGGTTTAACTCCGACATATCAATGGAATGTGAACGGAATTATTGCCGGATCAAATAACTCAGTGTTTACTTATTTTCCGTTAAATGGCGATGTCGTAACCTGCCAGATGACCTCCAGCGCTCAATGTGTCAGTGGAAGTCCTGCAGTTTCTAATTCTGTGACGATGTCAGTGAGTCCCGGCCAACCAGTAGGGGTTTCGATTACAGCATCGGCCAATCCTTCCTGCAACGGAACTGCGGTTACTTATACTGCTGTAGCGGTTAATGGTGGCTCCGCGCCTGTTTATCAATGGTTTGTAAACGGAACAACGGTCGGTACCAGCAGCCCCGGGTACACTTACATCCCTGTTCAGGGTGATGTGATTAGTTGCCAGGTAATCTCCAACGCTCCATGTACAATTGGAAATCCGGCAAGTTCCAATGCCATCGCAATGGCTGTAATTCAAAATCAGGTCGTCAGTGTCAATATTGTTGCTTCTGCAAATCCTGTCTGCCAGGGCTCTTCCGTTAACATTACTGCAAATCCAATCAATGGGGGCTCTGCGCCCACATTCCAATGGGCGGTCAATGGTTTTAATGTCGGATCAAATAGCAGTACTTATTCCTTCATACCAGCAAATGGTGATTTGGTAAGTTGCCAGCTGATTTCAAGTTTGTCTTGTACAGGAGGAAACCCGGCAAATTCCGACCCGATAACGATGAATGTGACGCCGTCATTGCCGGTAAACATAACCATCTCATCTTCAGCAAATCCAGTTTGTTCAGGAACCATAACAACCTACACGGCCACCCCGTACAACGGTGGGATTTCACCCGGGTATCAGTGGAAGGTTAATGGAATAAATGCAGGGATGAATAGTCCTGTTTATTCATATTCTCCGGCGAACGGAGATGTAGTAACATGCCTGTTGACATCCAGTGCATTATGTGTGATAAGTAACAATGTTCTCTCCAATGCCATTACAATGACCGTTAGTCCGAACCAGGCTGTGGGAGTTTCAATTGCTGCTGCCTCCGGCATTGTGTGTGAAGGTACACCTGCTGATTTCACGGCAACTCCTGTAAATGGTGGATATTCACCGGCATATCAATGGAAGGTGAATGGTGTCAATTCCGGAACAAATGCTGCATCGTTTTCCTATTTGCCCGCTAATGGAGATTTGGTTACTTGTTTGATGACCTCAAGTGCGATATGTACATTGGGCAATCCTGTTCTATCCAATGCAGTTTCCCTTACTGTCATTCAGGGCCAGTCGCTGGCTGTCAGTGTTACTGTTAATCCTTCATCTAATCCAAGTTGTTTTGGACAATCTGTAACCTACACAGCCACACCGGTTAATGCAGGAACAACCCCGGCATATCAATGGTATGTCAATGGATTAAACACAGGAACAAATAACCCTGTGTTTAGTTATATCCCTACAAACGGCGATTTTGTGAAATGCCAGCTTACATCAAGTTACATCTGTGCAACAGGGAATCCGGCAATCTCCAACGAGATCAATATGACCGTCAATCCCATACTTTCTCCGTCAATCTCCATTGCCGCTTCAGCCAATCCCTCCTGTCTCGGCACGAACGTTACATATACGGCCACTGCAGTTAATAAAGGATTGACGCCAACTTATCAATGGAAAGTGAATGGGCAGAATGCAGGAACAAATCAGCCAACACTCATTTACTCCCCTGCGAATGCAGATGTTGTAACCTGCCAGTTAACATCGAGTGTACCCTGCCCGTTAACCAATCCGGTAAACTCGAACTCGATTACCATGTCAGTTTTGCCGGTGCTTGCAGTTGGGGTTTCCATTTCAACTGCCACCAATCCCTGTTGTCCGAATTCGCAGGTTGTATTTATTGCATCCTCCACCAATGGTGGAAATGCACCAACTTATCAATGGAAACAAAATGGAACGACCGTTGGATCGAATGTTTCTGTTTTAACGATTATTCCGGTGGCCGGAGATGTGATAACCTGTGTGCTTACTTCAAATGCACTTTGTTACACAGGTAGCCGCACGGTGGTTTCCAATCCGATTACCATGGTGGTCAGTGATGAACTTCCGGCTGCTGTTTCGATCACTGCTTCGCTCAACCCGTTTTGTCAGGGGGCGCCGGTTACATTTACAGCGACACCCTCAAATGGAGGCAATACGCCCGCTTACCAATGGAAGGTAAATTGTGCGAATGTCGGAACCAACAGCTCTGCCTTAATTTATTCGCCCTCAAATGGCGATTTTGTTACTTGTCAGATGACCTCTAATCTCACTTGTGCCACAATGAACCCTGCAATTTCAAATGCAATTACAATGGCGGTGAATTCCAGTACCCCGGCCAGTATTTCAGTAACTGTACCTGCCAATCCGGTTTGTCAATCAACTCCTGTATTATTCACTGCTAATCCAGTCAACGGAGGTTCATTGCCAGTTTTTCAGTGGAAAGTCAACGGGGTCAACACCGGTTCAAACAGTTCCACCCTTACCTATACACCGGTAAACGGAGATGCAGTAACATGCAGGCTCACATCCAACGCATCATGTGTAAGTGGTAGTCCGGCCACGTCATCATCGGTGACCATGTCAGTAAGTTCATCATTACCGGCAAGTGTGACCATCACTACCAATACAAACCCTTTTTGTGCTGGTTCGCAGGTGGTTTTCTCTGCAATTTCCGCGAATGGCGGATCCGCCCCGCTATATCAATGGCAGGTTAATGGAGTCAATCTGGGGGGAGTTTCACCAAGCCCGACTTTTACATATTTGCCTTCAAACGGAGACATTGTCACTTGTTTACTCACCTCCAATGCTTCTTGTGTCAGTGGGGGTAACCCGGTTTCGTCGAACCAGATTGTTATGATTTCTGCTGCATCTTTGCCGGTAAGTGTTTCCATTACAGCCTCTGCGACAACTGTTTGCCAGGGAACCATGGTTGCATATACGGCAACACATTCAAATGGGGGCAGCAATCCGGCGTTCCAGTGGCAGGTGAATGGAGTAAATGTTGGCTCAAATAACAATGTTTATAATTATTCACCGGTGAGTGGGGATTTGGTAACCTGCCAGGTTCTTTCATCATTGAGCTGTACAGTTATGAATCCGGGAGTGTCAAATTCCATTTCAATGACAGTTAATCCGGTTTTGCCTGTGTCCATTTCAATTACAGCCTCCATCAATCCCTGTTGTATCGGAACATCTGTGACCTTTACTGCCATGGCAACCAACGGAGGCAGTAGTCCGATTTATCAATGGAAAGTAAATTGTGTGAATGTTGGGACCAACAGTCCTTCATTTACCTATACACCTGTAAGTGGTGATGTAGTTGTTTGTCAGCTTACCTCCAACGCACTTTGCAATGCCGGGAGTCCGGCCATTTCCAACAATGTGAATATGGTGGTTCTGCCTTATTCGCCTGTAAGCATCCCCATTTCCACACTTGTCAATCCGTTTTGTGTTGGTACGTTGGTGGCATTTACAGCCACTCCGGTCAACGGCGGGACAAATCCGGTTTTTCAATGGAAAGTCAATGGCATAAATTCCGGGATAGGAAGCACGAGTTTCTCATATGTTCCTGCCGATGGAGATATTGTCACATGCCAGCTTAATTCAAGCCTAAGTTGCATTTCCGGCAATCCAGCAACATCAAATCCGATTGTGATGATTGGTACCACAAACATCCCTGCAAGTGTTTCGATAGTCTCAAATTGGAACAATACTAATAATACCGTTTGTCAGGGAACATCGGTAATCTTTGATGCAACTCCAGTAAACGGAGGGATATCCCCGGTATACCTGTGGAAAGTCAACGGTATACATAAGGGATCTAATAATCCTGAATACCAATATACCCCGCTGAACGGTGATATTGTGACGTGCAGCCTGATTTCCAGTTTGGCTTGCTCTGTGCCCGATACGGCGGTTTCGAACATTATTACCATGATCGTAAATCCCAGGCTCCCACTTACCGCAACCATCGCCGCGAATTCGAATCCATCGTGCCAGGGTGAATCGGTTACTTTTACTGCCACATTGATAAACGGCGGAGCTAATCCTGTTTACAGGTGGCGGGTGAATGGAATTATTGCAGGAACAAGTCTTCCAACCTTGACCTACGTGCCAGTAAACAATGACAATGTCGTTTGCAGGGTGACATCAAATGAAACGTGTCCTTCAAACAGTCCTTCCAATTCAAATACAATCATTATGACGGTAAGTCCCACCGCACCTGCAACAGTAACCATTTCGGCTTCTGCTAACCCGGTGTGCAATGGATCATCAGTCACTTTCACAGCGACACCTTTCAACGGTGGTACTTTGCCGGTATATCAGTGGAAGGTTAATGGCATGAATGCCGGTACAAATAGCATTACCTTTGTTTATGCACCAACTCAAGGAGATATTATAACATGTCAGATGACGTCAAATTCTTCATGCATTGCCGTCACACAGGTTACGTCAAATCCGATTACGATGACAGTGAGCCCTGTTCAGGCGGTGAGTGTCTCGATTGCTGCGTCTTCAAACCCCACCTGTATTGGCAGTGCAGTGACTTATACGGCCTCCCCGGTGAATGGAGGAATTTCTCCGGTTTTTGAATGGAAAGTTAATGGTGTCATTGTTGGAAACAACAGCCCATCCTATACACATACCCCTTTAACAGGCGATATAATATCCTGTAAATTAACATCAAATGCTCCCTGTGCTGTGGGAAGCCCGGCAATGTCAAATATAATCACCATGACAGTCAGCGAAAGCCTTCCAGTTGGAATAAATATTTCAGGGACAAATCCATCCTGCCAGGGACAGCCGGTTAATTACGTGGCCACCCCTGCAAATG
Organism: uncultured Bacteroidales bacterium; assembly: GCA_903926565.1. Taxonomy (GTDB): domain Bacteria; phylum Bacteroidota; class Bacteroidia; order Bacteroidales; family FEN-979; genus CAIVAT01. The sequence continues at coordinate 1,853 of CAIYJU010000129.1, read as the reverse complement.
GGGGAGCAAACCCGGTATATCAATGGCGTATCAATGGAATTGACGTTGGAACGAATAGTGCCGGGTATAGTTATACTCCTTCCAACGGGGATTTTGTGACTTGTCAGCTTATTTCCAGTTTTTCATGTGCTACTGGAAATCCGGCATTCTCAAACCAGATCAATGCGGTTGTTAATCCAACTCTTCCTGTTAGTGTGTCAATTACCAATTCTGCGAACCCCGTTTGCCAGAATACTTCGGTAACATATACTGCAACAGCAATCAATGGAGGTTTCAGCCCGGCCTTTCAATGGAGGGTAAATGGTGTGAATGTAGGATCAAATCTACCTGGTTATACCTATATTCCGGTTAGCGGAGATGTGGTGGATTGCCGGCTGACCTCAAATGTACCCTGTCCGTTGAGCAATCCTGTTCTTTCCACACCGATCATCATGAATGTCTTACAGTCTGTGGTTCCTTCCATTACCATTATTGCCTCTGCAAACCCTGTATGCCCGGGAACTTCGGTAACTTTTACCTCAATCATTTCGAACGGAGGCAATGCTCCGCTGTTACAATGGGTTGTCAACGGAGTCGTTGTGGCCACGAATGTTACTTCTCTGACCTATGTCGTAATGGAAGGCGATGTTGTGACCTGCCAACTTACTTCCAATGCAGCCTGTACCAATGGACCGAATGTAACCTCAAACCAGGTTGTTATGGGGGTTAGTGCGAATTTAGCAGTAAGTATTGGTATCACTGCGTCTGCAAATCCTTCCTGTCAGGGGCAAATGGTTACCTATAATGCTTCCGGTGTAAACGGCGGAAACGTTCCGGTGTATCAATGGATGGTCAATGGTATCAATGTTGGAACTAACAGTCCGGCATTTGTATTTTCGCCTTCCAACGGGGACGTGGTAACCTGTCAATTAATGTCTGATCTTACCTGTGCTTCAGGTAACCCGGCAACTTCCAATCCCATTAACATGGTCGTAACCCAAAGTTTGCCAGCAGGTGTTTCAATTTCTGTATCGTCAAACCCTGTTTGTTTGGGAAGCACAGCGACTTTTACCGCCATGCCGGTTAATGCTGGTACATCTCCATCTTATCAGTGGAAGGTTAACGGTACAAATGCAGGAGGAAACTTGTCCACATTTAACTTTGTCCCGGTAAACGGGGATGTGGTTGTATGCCAGATCATCTCTTCTCATGAATGTTCAGCCGGGACCCTGGTTGTTTCAAACCCGATTGTGATGGTTGTAAGTACAGATCTGACAGCTGGTGTGTCTATTTATGCATCCGGCAATCCAATATGTGAAGGAACACCAGTTACTTTCACCGCGCTTACAGTAAATGGAGGAAATGCTCCGAATTTCCAGTGGAAGGTTAATGGAAATAGCGTAGGCTTTAATAGTTCAACCTATAGTTATACACCGGCAAGTGGTGACAACATTACGTGTGTGATGACTTCGGATTTGCCCTGTGCCTCCGGAAATCCCGCTACATCCACTCCGATTGTAATGAGTGTTTATTCTGGTCAGACAGCCACAGTAAATATTATTGCAAATCCTGTTGGTGCCGTGTGCCAGGGAACTATGGTTGCATTAACAGCAATTCCTGTGAATGGCGGAACTCCTTTCTATCAATGGTATAGAAACGGGCTGCCTGTTGGGTCAAATCAGCCAAATTTTTCATTCATGCCAGACGATGGAGATCAGGTTTATGTTGTCATGACTTCAGGATTGTTATGTGTTTCCGGGAGCCCGGCAACGTCAAATTCAGTCACCATGGCTGTCAATACACCGCTTTCGGTGAGTGTTTCTGTTGCTGCCAGTCAGAACAATATCTGCCAGGGAACCTCAGTGACCTTTACT
>CAIYJU010000128.1 GCA_903926565.1 uncultured Bacteroidales bacterium | reverse complement strand
TACCGATCAGGACGACTACACCAAAACCCGCAACTATTGGAAATATCTTAAAGCGAAGCTGAAGAAAGAAAACAGCCAATTGGTTAGTGCTACTACCCAGTTGAAATTTCTTGCCCCGGATGGTAAAAATCGTTTAGCCGATATGTTGGATTTCCCCGGTATTATTGCCTTAGGCAAAGAATTTCCAGGCAAAAAGGCAAACCGGTTTATTGAATGGTTTACATACAGCGATGAGAGCATAGACGGAAAAAGCAAAACAAAAGCATATGCATTGTTTGAAAGTTCATTTATCAACAGCATAGAAGTTGGTACATCCAAAGGTTTGCAACAAATACACGCTTATTTGTTTGGCGGATTGTATGATTTTGCGGGACAAATCAGACAAAAAAATATTTCAAAAGGGGGTTTTCAATTTGCCGTATCACGTTTTTTGGGCGACACATTAAAGCAAACAGGAGCAATGCCTGAAACAACTTTTGACGAAATCGTAAACAAATATGTAGAAATGAACATTGCACACCCGTTTATGGAAGGCAATGGCAGAAGCGCCAGAATATGGTTGGATTTGATATTAAAAAAACGCCTCAAAAAATGCGTAGATTGGAGTAAAATAAGCAAACGGGATTACATGAACGCAATGATGCTAAGTCCAACCAAAAGTAGTGTTCTGAAAACACTTCTGGAAAATGCGCTCACCACCCAAATAAACGACCGCGAAATGTTTATGAAAGGGATTGACTACTCATATTATTACGAAGAAAATGACCAATGAAAGGCGAGGTGATCATCTACAACATGATCGGTCAGCCGGTGAAGCGGCAACCGCTTGATGAAAACACCCTGACAAAGATCAGCCTTACCGGATGCACAGGATATTACCTGGTAAAGGTGATAACAGGGGATGGCGTTTATTCGGGGAAGGTGTTGATTACAGGCTCCGCCACCACCTCCCAATGAGAAAGGAACCAATTCCAACAAAGCGCCGGGCGGCGGGGCCCCCATTGATGGCGGGCTGGCCACCGCACTGCTGATGGTGGCCGGCTTTGGTGCATGGAAGTTGATTAAATCAAGACGGTGGCAGGGGCAAAACTGATGAAAAAGTTTAATGGACCTAACACCCTGTGAAGATTCAAAAACTCCTTCGGGACTTTTTCTGCTCATTTCGTTTTCAAGAAAATCAAGGATTGCGAGAAGAAAATGTATGTGCCTGGAAAACATTTTGGAATTGTAAAAAGCAGTACATTTGACAATTAAAAGTTAATATTTAACTCATGAAAACCTTGACAATTAATATACCCGACAGCTTAGATGTAGAAAGTAAAGATCTTGCTATGCTTGTTGCGACAAGGCTTTATGAACTGGGAAAACTTTCACTTGGACAAGCTGCAGAATTAGCCGGATTGACAAAACGGACATTTGCTGAATTATTAGGGAGCTACAATGTTTCTATATTTAACTTTCCAGCCTCAGACCTTGCTAAGGATGTAGCCAATGCCTAAAACAATTATTTCCGACACGAGTTGCTTCATTAGGAATAATCCCTTCCATTAAACCACTTCTTGCCAAGATAAAACAAACGAACTTCAGAATATCTGCTGACCTTGAATTGCAAGCCTTGAGTGAAGCCAAAGAATAAGTTTCCACAAAAATGATGATCCCCACCAGTAGCCTGAATCTCTTTCCCCTATAGTTTCCTCCGCCCCCTCCGGCAGGAAAAGGGACCAATACCAACAATGCCCCGGGAGGCAATGCCCCCGTTGAAGGCGGGTTGTTATTTTCACTGGCCCTGGTGGCCGGTTTTGGCGCGTGGAAATTATTGAAAAGGGAAACCCTGCAGTTTCCTGCTCACTGAGCCTGCCGCAGTGTGCGTTCGGCGTGAGTGCGGTCGAACGCCTGGTGAAGTGAAGAGTTTAAAAGATAATTTGAATCACTAAAAATTATAGAATTATGAAAACAAAAACGACAAAAGCAATTTATGCAACAATCATGATGTTGTTTTTAACCGGCAGTATGTTCGCCCAAAACGGAAGCGTGGGCATCAACAACGATGGCTCAAGCCCCAACGGCAGCGCCATGCTCGATGTAAGTTCAACCTCCAAGGGCCTGTTACCTCCGCGGCTGACCACCGCCCAACGAAACACGATTGCATCTCCTGCAGAAGGATTG
>CAIYJU010000127.1 GCA_903926565.1 uncultured Bacteroidales bacterium | reverse complement strand
GTGGCTCTTCTATGTTGCAAAACAAGAGAAAACTAAAAAGTATATTCTTTGATTTTGATTTTTACGAGCTTTTATCTTGATTTTAATTCAGTTATGATATTTTTTATATTTTTGACTTGTCAAAATAAACGGAAGCAGGCTCTGCTGGGAAGCAACCTGCCAGGGATAATTTTGATGGTCGACGAAAACGTCATACTCAAAGGGTTGGTATTTCACCAACCTTTTGACATTTTCAGAGACCTTCCTTCCTTATAAAATCCAACGACGAATTTGTTTTTAGTAATTTCATCGTTTCTGTTTAAATCAAATCACCTCTTTAATCAATCTTCTATCAGCGGTCAGTAATCTTGCCGCAATGTATTTTTCATTTTAAAGAGGAGGGGGACGTAATCTCTGTGTAGCGGTCCTCCTGGTTTGTCAGGTGCTGCAGTCACGGAATACCGTTTGTTCCCCCATCCGATTTTTGAGGTTTCTTGATTTTTATTCCTTTGCCTTATTTCACGACACTTAATTCGTATTGTTGCTGGTTCTGTAACACAAAACGTATTCTGGCCAACAACTTACGGGCAATCCGTATAATTGCTTTATTTTTATGCATTGTTTTGCTCAACTCGTTAAATTTCAACATTAAAGCAGGATCTTTCCTTATTGCTTCCCATGAGGCTTCTATCAACATGATTTTTAATTCTTTCCTGCCACGATGAATCATCTTGCCAGTTACCATTTTGTCTCCAGAACCATACATCGTCGGAACCAGGCCAATGTAATTGCACAAATCATCCAGACGTTCAAACCGGTTTATATTACCTACCTGCGTTAAAAAGGTCATGGCGGTCATGATCCCTATACCCGGAACGCTTAATAAAAGAGTATAGTCGGACTGGTATCCGTGCATCATGGATAGCTGCCGGAACTGTCGGTTGACCAGCAACAATTCTTTTCGCTGACTTTCTGCAATACGGACATAATTATCAATAACCTGTCTTAAACTATTCATTTCAACCGGAAGCTCTTTTAGCCAATTGGTATATGCTTTGGACCAATGACGTGATTGTGCGCACGAGATATGATCGGGAATGGGGATGCCAAACTGAAGTAATAAAGATTTAACCCGATTCTTAGTTCGACTGATATCTTTTACTAATCGAAATCGTTGCCGAACAAGGGCTCTGTCGGCCTCTAGTTCCGGATCAGGAACGTCAATCGCTTCCAACTCTTTGTTTTTTAATGCGCGGGCCAATTTCCGGCTATCTGCCTTGTCCGTTTTTTGAAGCCTCTCCTTTTGGTTGGTCGGTACATCGGCAGGATGGATGACAATACAGTCGATGCCTAACTGGTTTAATTCCCTACAGGAGGTAAACCCGCTAAATCCTGCCTCATAAACAGCTTTATAAGTGGCGCCAGGAAAGTTTTTCTTCAGATAGCGGGCCAAGATATTAGCACTCGGATCTTGACTCATCGTCTTATGTTCATATTGTTCTCCTAGAATTGTCACTTTCCAACTTTTTTTGTGATAATCAATGCCAACATAAAAGGATTGGTCCTTGAAGGAATTGTTTGTAATTTCGTTTCGCATAAGTTAAGTTTTTAAGTGGTTTTCGTTTCCGCAAATTCAAAAACCAAATTAGAAATTTTAGCTTATGCTTTTTCTTTGCAAACATAATACCTCTGTGTAATTTTCTTTCACAGAGAACCACAGAGAAACCGCACAGAGAGCCACAGAGAGAACTTTTATGCATTATTCGCGTTAAAAACCAATATTAAGTTTGCTGAACTCACGGCCAATTCAAATCAAAAAATATCAGAACGACTATATTGTTTTATGTATCAATGATTTGTAGCAGAATATACAAAATTAACGCATCAGCAGTAATTCAAAATGCAAAATCAAATGTGAAAAACCAAAAGTAGCAAAAGTTTGGATAACTTTGTGGAATGAGGCCAAACAAGGAGAAAGTCAGCGATATCTTATTTTGTTTATTTCTTGTTTATATTTATATATACACCTCCTTAGCAAGCTATTCTCAGGCTCCCTCGTCACCTGATCTATTGAAATTCCCCTGGGCAGGCGGATTGAACTCCTGCCAGTTTTGTGACATCGACCTGAACCTCGATGGGACCGATGATCTTTTGATCTTCGATCGGCATGGTAACCGGAAACTGACTTTTATCAACCATGGAACCCCAAATACCATCGATTACACTTTTGCACCTGAATATGCCCTCATGATTCCGGATCTTCATGACTGGGTGCTCACCGCCGATATCAACTGCGACGGGAAAATGGATATTTTCACCTATGGAACGGGCGGTGTTCGCGTATTTCAAAACATTTCTGACAACACCTTGAAATTCAAACTTGTAACTGATCTGCTGGAATCGTTTTATTACACGGGTAAAGTCGGAATTCTTGTGACCAGTGTTGACTATCCTGCCTTTGCCGATATTGACAGCGACGGAGACCTTGACCTGCTCACTTTTTTCGGACTTGGTTCCTATGTTGAATATCATCAAAACCTGTCGATGGAGAAGTATGGACGATGCGACAGTCTTGATTTTAAACTTGCTGATCCCTGCTGGGGGAAATTTAAAGAGAGTGAGGGGGGGAACAGGATTGAGTTAAATGCGGGATGTCCGAATGCATTTGGCAAAATGCATAGTGCAAAGTTCAAAGTCAAAAACACAAGGCATACCGGTTCTACCCTGCTGGCTGTTGATCTGAATGGTGACGGGTTGAAGGATCTTATTCTCGGGGATGTTGATTACCCGGGATTGGTTGCACTTTATAATGGTGGCACGCATGATTCTGCCTTCATGGTTGCACAGGATACTTCATTTCCGGCAAGTTCGAAGCCGGTGCACCTGTTTTCGTTTCCTGCCGTTTCAAACATCGACATTGACAATGACGGACTAAAAGATCTCCTCGTTTCTCCGTTCGATCCATCCCTGCACACCTCCGACAATTATAATTGCGCCTGGTTTTATAAAAATACCGGAACCAACACTTCGCCGCATTTTGAAATTCAGTCGGAGCAATTGTTTCGCAACCAGATGATGGACTTCGGATCGGCCTCTCATCCTGTGCTTTATGACATAAACGGCGACGGGTTGCAGGACTTGTTCGTGGGAAATGACGGCAAGTACGACTCGTCCGTTTACAGCAAAGGGTTGCTTCAATCATTTTACACCTCCTCTGTTGCCTTTTTCATGAATACCGGCACCGTGACAGCCCCGGTTTTTAACCTGATAACGAATGATCTGGCCGGGATATCCCTCCTTGGATTGCGTGGAGCTTTCCCGGCATTTGGCGACGTGGATGGTGATGGCAAAACGGATATGATCGTTGGAAACAGCAAAGGAACCCTGATCCTCTTTAAAAATTCAGGGAACGGGTCAGGCAGTCCGGAGTTTGAACAACCGGTCAGGGACTGGCAGGGAATCGATGTTGGTGAATTCAGCACGCCTCAGTTGTTTGATCTTGACAAGGATGGCAGGTCCGACCTGGTCATCGGGGAACAAAACGGGAACCTTAACTGGTATAAAAACAGCGGAACCGGGGAAATCCCGGTGTTTGTAAAGGTTACCGACAGCCTGGGAAAGGTTAATGTGACAAATTACAATGTCTCCTACAACGGTTTCAGTACCCCATGCTTTTCAAGGATGGCCGATGGAACATCCTTTCTGATTGTTGGCTCGGATGAAGGCCGTCTTCGCTACTTCACCGGCATCGATGAAAACCTTTATGGGAAATTCACGGAGCCGGGCGGACTGTACGAATGGCTTTCAGCCACTCCGGCTGACACACTTTTTGGCTGGCAAACATCCCCGGCAACAGGCCATATAACTGATTACTGGGCATTTGACGTGATTACAGGGAATTTTTCCGGGGGATTAAATTACATTTCGAAACGTCCTGCCGCAGGAATCATCATACCGGGCACCCCCGAGTTGAAGGTATTGCAATCTTGCAGCCTTAAGGTAAGTCCAAATCCTGCCGGGCAAACAGTAAACATTACCTGTTCGGGGTCATGGTTAAAAAATTCGGAATCCAAAATTCATATACTGAATCTCTTCGGCCAAAATGTTCGTGAATTCCCATTTCATAGTAGTTTAACTATTTCTGTTTCAGATCTGCAGGCCGGGGTCTATGTCATCCAGGCCGGTGAAGCCACGACAAAAATGATTGTCATCCATAACTGATTACCCCTTCCCCTTATCTTCAAAAAAATATTTCTCGCAGTATTCGCGGATTAATTCGCAGATTTTCGCAGAAATCCATTGTGATTTCGCGGTTTTTATTCTCCTGAAATAAAATTTCCAGAAGCAACTATAATATCCCTTTCCAAAAAAAGTTATTAACAGTGGAGTGTTGTGGAGTAAAGTGGAGCATTTTTGCCATATATTTACAATCTGAAAAATACACAGGTGCCAACAACAAACTTAATCGGCGAATTTGAGTGCCGGCTTGATGATAAAAGCCGCATCATCCTTCCCTCTGCACTGAAAAAACAGATCAGTCCGGAAGCCCATGACAAGTTTGTCATCAACCGTGGTTTTGAAGGCTGCCTGGTCCTTTACCCGCAGAATGTGTGGGATGAGACCACCACCAAAATGAACAGTCTGAACCTGTTCGTCAAGGATAACCGCCAGTTTGTGAGGGCTTTCAACAATGGGGCAACACCACTTTCGCTTGACAGCCAGAACAGGCTGCTCTTACCAAAATCTTTGCTCGATTACGCATTGATTGAAAGAGAAATCATCCTGTTTGCCTATTCCGACCGCATTGAGGTATGGAACAAGAAAACATACCTGGAACTGGTATCAAACGAACCTGTGGATTTTGCTGAACTGGCTGAAAAAGTAATGGGCAACCCGAATAAAAGTAACAACGGCGATGGTTTATCATAAGAGTGTACTGCTTGAGGAGAGCATCGCCGCACTGGATATCAGGCCCGGTGGGATTTATGTAGATGCAACTTACGGGGGAGGCGGGCATGCAGCCGCCATCCTCGGAAAAATGGAGGGAGGAAGACTGATCGCCTTTGATCAGGATGAGGAGGCGATCATGAACCGCATCGACGACCCCCGGCTGGTGATGGTCAACAACAACTTCCGGTTCCTCCGCAACTTCCTGAAGCTGCATCATGCTTCTCAGGTGGACGGAATCCTTGCCGACCTGGGAATCTCCTCGCATCAGATAGATCAGCCGGAGCGCGGGTTTTCAACAAGGTTCGACGGCATTCTCGACATGCGTATGGACCAGAAAAAAAAACAAACGGCCAAAGACATTGTAAATCACTATTCGGAAGAGAATCTCAGCAACCTCTTCCATGTTTACGGAGAAATCAGGAATGCGCGAAAGCTGGCATCACGGATTGTGGAAGCGCGAAAAATCAAACCTGTTGAAACAACCAGTGCTCTGAAAGAAATTGCAAACACCTGCGCCGAACGTGGCAAAGAGTTTAAATACCAGGCACAGATATTCCAGGCGTTGCGCATCGAGGTAAACCAGGAGATGGACTCTCTGCGTGAATTCCTGAAACAGGCTACACAGGCGCTGAAGCCGGGCGGCAGACTGGTGGTGATTGCCTATCATTCCCTGGAGGATAAACTGGTAAAAAACTATTTCCGTGCAGGAAATTTTGAGGGAACCATTGAAAAGGATTTTTTTGGAAATGTCCTCTCTCCCCTGACCGTGATCACCCGTAAGGCGATCGTGCCGGCAGCTAAAGAAATTGAAGAAAACAGCCGCTCCCGCAGTGCGAAGTTGCGGGTGGCTGAAAAAAATCAGATGTGAAGGAAAATCTTAAATACAGCGATCAGAATGTGGGTTTGAACACTCCTCCGACGCCGGAAAATATCCCGGCGAAGGAGGAGTTGGGGTTTGATGAACCCGGAAAGCCCAAAGATCCTGTGAAACCGGTGAAGAAATCCAATAAAAGCCGCAAGGCGGTCCAGGAATTCCTCGGCGGCGACTATCTTTCAAAGGAGTGGGTGACCGGCAATCTCAGCTATATCCTTTACGTGGCCTTGCTGGCCATGATTTATATTGCCAACACCTACTACACTGAAAAAAAATTCAAGACCATCGAACGAACCAAAAATGAGCTGAAGGAGCTCAGGTACGAATATATCACGACCAAATCTATCCTGATGTTCCAGGGGCGTCAGTCTGAAATATCAAAACGGGCCATCAAACAGGGCCTCAAAGAGGCGAAGATGCCTCCATACAAGATCCTTTATTCGGGTGAAGCCCTTAAGTCAATGAAACCATAACACAATGAAGCAGATCAAGAAAGACATACTGGTTCGTGTTTACCTGGTTTACCTGGCAGTATTGCTGTTCGGGCTCTTCATTATTGCCCGAGTGGTCATGATCCAGCAATTTGAGAAGAAAGAGTTCCTGGAGATGGCGAAAAAACAGGAAATTCACCTGTTTGAGATGGAGGCAATCCGCGGGAACATCCTTGCCGATGACGGAAGCCTGCTTGCTGTCTCCATCCCCATATTTGAAGTAAGGATGGACGTTATGACCGACTCCATCACCGAGGATGTTTTCCGTAACAATGTCGATTCCCTTTCAATATGCCTCGCAGGACTGTTCAGCGACCATACCCCTTCTGCATACAAAGACCTGCTTTGGGAAGGAAGAAGGAACCAGAACCGGTACCTGCTTATCCACCGTGATGTTACCTACCCCGACCTGAACAAAATGCGGCATTTCCCGATTTTCAAAAGAGGAAAATTCAAGGGCGGACTGATCGTACTTGCCCAGTATGACCGTGAACTTCCCTACAAATCTCTTGCCCGCCGCATTATCGGGTACGAAAGCGGCGAGGGTAAGAAAAAAGTTTTTGTGGGCCTGGAAGGCTCATTTACCAAAAACCTCCAGGGGGTCAACGGTCAGCGGCTCATGCGACGCATCGGAGGCCAGGCATGGGTACCGGTCGATCCGGAGAGTGAAATCGAGCCGCAAAATGGCAACGACATCATCACCACCCTGGATGTAAACCTGCAGGACCTTGCCGAATCCTCCCTGCGCAAGGAGCTCATTGCCGACAGTGCCGATCACGGCTGCGTGATCCTGATGGAGGTAAAAACCGGCTACCTGAGGGCCATGGCAAACCTCGGCCTGACAAAAAGAGGCACTTATGAGGAAATTTTCAACTATGCGATCGGTGAAAGCCAGGAAACCGGTTCAACCTTTAAACTGGCTTCGTTCCTTGTAGCACTGGATGACCGTAAAATAGACCTGACCACTCCGATTAACTGCACCGGTGGCATTACCTATTATTCCGGCCGGAAGATGGAGGATTCACATCAGGGTCTCGGGGTACTGACTGCTTTGCAGGTTTTTGAAAAATCTTCAAATGTCGGCACCTCCAGGATGGTCTATAATGCGTATGCCGACTCGGCCCAGCGATACATCGACGGACTCTACCGTATCGGCATCAATCGGCCGCTCGGACTGCAGATTGCCGGAGAAGGAAGACCCTACATCAAAACCACCAAAAGCAAATACTGGTCGGCGCTGTCCCTGCCCTGGATGTCGATAGGCTATGAAATATCACTGGCCCCCATCCACCTCCTGACCCTTTACAATGCTGTCGCCAACAATGGTGTGATGGTAAAGCCGCTGTTTGTCCGTGAAATCCGCAAGAACGGCCAGCTGGTCCAGCGGTTCAACCCGGTCGTAATCAATCCGCAGATCGTCTCTCCCTGGGCGATCCAACAAGCAAAATTGCTGCTCGAAGGTGTTGTATCCGAAGGGACAGGGGCCAGCATCAAATCACCAAATTATGCCATCGCCGGAAAAACCGGGACCTGTCAGATTGCCGCAGGAAACAAAGGTTACAGGCAGGGAACCAAACAGGTTCAGTACAAAGGTTCGTTTGTGGGTTATTTTCCTGCCGACAATCCCAAATACTCTTTAATCGTCGTAATCGTAAACCCAAGGAAGGGAAAGTACTATGGCGGAGCAGTGGCCGCACCGGTTTTCAGGGAACTCTCGGATAAGTTGTATGCCATCCGCCCTGATATCATGATCCCGCTGCCGGTTGACACAACCTCATCTCCCCTGCCAATTGCACAGTCAGGACAGATGAAAGACCTCTCCGAGGCCTTCACCATGCTCAACATGAAGGCATACCCTGATAAGGCACAATCAACATGGGCGCGCCCTGAAACATCCGCTTCCAGCATCCTTCTTACCTCCGCACCGATCGCCAGGGGAATCATGCCCGACGTATGCGGCATGGGGCTGAAGGATGCGCTGTTTATGCTTGAACAACAGGGTCTGAACGTACTTGTGAGCGGGAAAGGCACGGTAGTCAAACAATCCATCAACCCGGGAATGTCCATATATAAAGGCATGCCAGTTGTAATCGAACTGAAAGTCAAACAGGATAAACCCAAAACCCAGGCATGATGCTGCTCAGCAAAATCATCGGCAATTATACAGTCACCAGCATTACCGGCCGGACTGATATCCCTGTGAGCGGGATCCAGTTCGATTCACGGAAGGTGATGCCGGGAAATTTGTTTTTTGCAGTGAGGGGTACCACTTCAGATGGTCATGCATTTATCAGGGTTGCCATCGAAAAAGGCGCTGTTGCAATAGTTTGTGAAGAAATGCCTGCAGACATGCCAGCAGAAATCACCTTTATCCTCACCCGAAAAAGCAGTACAGCCCTCGGGGTGATGGCTTCCGGTTTTTATGACAATCCTTCCCGGAAATTAAAACTGATCGGGGTAACAGGCACCAACGGGAAAACCACTACGGTAACACTACTGCAGCTGCTGTTTATGGAACTTGGCTATGGATCGGGGCTGATCTCCACAATTGTGAACAAGATTAACCTGGCAGATGTTCCATCAACGCATACCACACCCGATCCGGTACAGCTCAACGAACTGCTTGCCAGGATGGTCGAAGAGGGCTGTGAGTATTGTTTTATGGAAGTCTCATCACATGCTGCAGAACAACAAAGAATTGCCGGCCTTACTTTCGCAGGGGGCGTGTTCACCAACCTTACACACGATCACCTCGATTACCATAAAACCTTTGATGCCTACCTGCATGCAAAGAAATCATTTTTCGATCAGCTTAATCCTGAAGCCTTTGCACTGGTAAACAAAGATGATAAAAACGGAAAGGTAATGGTCCAGAATGCTCCATGCGCCAAATATACCTACAGCCTGCAATCCATGGCCGATTTTCGTTGTAAGATCATCGAAAACCAGTTCCAGGGAATGCATCTGAACCTTGCGGGACAGGAGGTCTGGTTTAAACTCATCGGAACATTCAACGCCTATAACCTGCTTGCTGTCTATGCTTCAGCCGTTTTGCTCGGGCAGGATCCTACAGAGGTGCTTACATGCCTCAGCCGGATGGAACCGGTTTCAGGACGGTTTAATTATGTAATATCATCCGATAATGTCACCGGCATTGTGGACTATGCCCATACGCCGGATGCATTGAAAAATGTGCTTGAAACAATTAATGAGATCCGCACCCACAGCGAACAGCTGATTACTGTGGTGGGTGCAGGGGGAAACCGTGATGCCACGAAACGGCCGGTCATGGCGAAAATCGCGGCTAACCTGAGCAACAGGGTAATCCTCACTTCCGACAACCCCCGTAATGAAGATCCGGAATCAATACTGAATGAGATGAACTCAGGTGTGGAAATGCACCAGACCCAAAAAGTACTTGTCATCGTAAACAGGCTCGAGGCCATTAAAACAGCCTGCGCACTTGCCAGGGCGGGCGACATCATCCTGGTGGCCGGAAAAGGTCATGAAAACTACCAGGAGATCAAAGGGGTGAAACATCATTTTGACGATAAAGAGGTTCTGCAGGAAATTTTCGCAAAAAGCAACATTATAATCCAATAGGCCGATGTTATACTATCTGTTTACCTGGTTGCACAAAGCCTTTAATATTCCCGGAGCGGGCGTGTTTCAGTACATCTCTTTCAGGGCTGCTGCTGCGCTGATCACTTCGCTTTTCATCTCAATGATCATCGGAAAACGGCTGATCGGCTTCCTTCGTAAAAAACAGGTTGGAGAAACAGTCCGTGATCTTGGGCTTGAAGGACAACAAAGCAAGCAGGGCACCCCGACCATGGGCGGCCTCATCATACTGGCAGCCATCCTGATACCCTCATTGCTATTCGCAAAGCTCAACAACCTTTATATCATTGTCGTACTGATCGCCACCGTGTGGCTGGGTTTGATCGGGTTTCTTGACGACTATATCAAAGTATTTAAAAAAGATAAAAAAGGGTTGTCGGGGAAAATGAAAATCATGGGACAAATCGGAATTGGTCTGATCGTTGGCTTCACCATGTATTTCAGCGACAGCATTGTGATCCGTGAGCGCATCAGGCAAACTGCGTATGTGCCAACCTCAGACGTCTTTGCCATGGAGTCAGGCACCGACAGAAGTAAAATATTCGCCAAAACCCCTGTTAAATCAACAAAAACGACAATTCCTTTTGTAAAGAACAATGAGTTTGACTATACCTGGCTGGTATCCTGGATGGGCGACGGGGCCAAAAAATGGACCTGGCTGGTCTTCATCCCCATCGTGATCTTCATCATCATTGCTGTCTCGAACGGGGCAAACCTCACCGATGGCCTCGATGGACTTGCTACCGGCACTTCGGCTATCATCGGGCTGACCCTCGGAGTGCTGGCTTATGTTTCGGGCAACATTGTATTCGCCAACTACCTGAACATCATGTATATTCCAAACACAGGCGAGTTGGCCATTTACATTTCGGCTTTTGTGGGAGCTTGTATTGGTTTCCTATGGTACAACTCCTATCCTGCACAGGTATTTATGGGAGATACCGGCAGTCTTGCGCTGGGTGGAATCATCGCCGTTTTTGCCATCATGATCCGTAAAGAGATTCTCATCCCCATTTTTTGCGGGGTTTTTCTGGCCGAAAACCTGTCGGTGGTGATGCAGGTTACCTGGTTTAAATACACAAAACATAAATATGGCGAGGGACGCAGAATATTCAGGATGTCGCCTCTTCATCACCATTTTCAGAAACTTGGCTACCATGAATCAAAGATTGTGATGCGATTCCTGATCGTTGGCATCATGCTGGCTGTTTTAACAATTGTCACACTAAAACTAAGATAACAACCATGACATTCGAAGCATTGGCACAACAAGGGCAGACGACGGTATATCAATCACTCGTGGCATCCATCGGTCCGAAGATCCGCGATATACGTAAAGAGTTCATCAAAGAGAGTTTCTATGGTTTTCAGCATGTCGAACACCGTCTTGAATCTGTTGCTGTTATAAAAAATATCGACTTCATCAACGATTCGCAATCATCTACCCTGAATTCAACCTGGTTTGCCCTTGAAAGCGTTTCAAGGCCGATCATCTGGATTGTGGGAGGTGTGGAGAGTGGAAACGACTACTCCACTTTGCGCCACCTGGTCAGGACAAAGGTAAAAGGGATGATCTGCCTTGGACTGGAAACCTCAAGAATTCACGAGGCATTTGAAGAGCTCAACATTCCTGTCTTGGATGCATATTCAATGGACGAAGCCGTTCAGGCAGCCTACCTGATGGGCAATCATGGCGATGCGGTGCTCCTGTCGCCAGCCTGCCCCTCTTTTGACCTTTTTAAAGATTTTGAAGAACGTGGCAATGCCTTCCGCAAAGCTGTAAAAAATTTATAAGTCTGTTCTGCCATGCTTAAAGTTGCAAAAGATATCAAGGGTGATAAGGTGATCTGGATCGTTGTGGTTATCCTGTGTATCCTGTCGTTGCTGGCTGTTTACAGTGCCACCGGAACCCTTGCCATTAAAAAACAACATGGCAACACCGAGTACTATCTCTTCAAACATTTTATGATCCTCGCTTTCGGACTGGGTTTGATGTATTTCACACATCTCGTTAAATACACCTATTTTTCCCGTGTTTCCCAGATCGGACTGTTTTTGACCTTTCCCCTGCTGCTTGTCACCCTGATCTCCGGAACAAACCTCAATGAAGCGAACCGGTGGCTTACAGTTCCCATTGTAAATCTCACATTTCAGAGTTCTGATGTGGCAAAACTTTTTTTGATCATGTACCTTGCCCGTGTACTCAGCAAGAAACAGGAACTGGTCATGGATTTCCAAAAAGGTTTTCTCCCGGTGATCCTCCCGGTTATTGCTGTTACCCTGCTGATTTTACCCGCAAACTTCTCCACCGCAGCAATTCTGTTCGTCACCTGCATCGTACTGATGTTTATCGGACGGATCAGTCTGAAATACATGATTTCACTGGCAGTTCTCGGAGTTATCGGCATCGTGATGATTTTCATGCTGTCAAAATCATTCCCGGCACTCTTCCCGCGCGGAACGACCTGGGTGGCGCGTATTGATCATTTTATCAACAAACAGGAGGCGGATCCGGATGCAACGTACCAGGTTGACCAGGCTAAAATCGCCATCGTCCAGGGTGGTATCCTGGGTAAGTCGCCCGGTAAAAGTACCCAGCGCAACTTCCTGCCCCACCCCTATTCCGATTTCATCTTTGCCATCATCATCGAAGAGTATGGACTGGTTGGAGGCAGTTTCGTTTTGCTGCTCTACCTCATCCTGTTCTTCCGTGTAATACGCATTGCCACCAAAAGCCAGGGAAACTTCGGGTCGCTATTGAGCATCGGCATTGGGTTCAGCCTGGTTTTCCAGGCACTTATCAACATGGCGGTGGCAGTCAACCTGTTTCCGGTAACCGGTCAAACCCTCCCGCTCGTAAGTATGGGCGGAACTTCCATCTGGTTTACCAGTATTTCGCTGGGCATCATTCTGAGTGTAAGCCGCACTGCTGAAATCGAAACAAAAGATGGCACCGAGGTTGAAATCCTCCAGGAACCCGGCCGAAGCAGAAACCCTCAAATAACTCCTGCCGTATGATTCGGGTAATTATCAGCGGAGGTGGTACCGGTGGGCATATTTTCCCTGCCATTGCCATTGCCAATGCTCTCAAAGCGAAGGTCAGAGACATTGAAATTCTCTTTATCGGAGCCAAAGGACGCATGGAGATGGAGAAAGTTCCTGCTGCCGGGTACCCGATTGAAGGACTTGCCATCAGTGGGTTCCAGCGCAGGCTGACCTGGAAAAATCTCACTTTCCCTTTTAAACTTATCGGCAGCATATTGAAAGCCCGCTCGATCATCTCAAAATTCAAGCCCGACCTGGTGATTGGCGTAGGTGGATATGCCAGCGGGCCAACCCTGCGTGTGGCAACCTCCAGAAATATACCGGCTTTGATCCAGGAACAGAATTCTTTCCCCGGGGTAACCAACAGGCTCCTGGGCAACAAAGTTCAGAAGATTTGTGTCGCTTATGGGGGCATGAACAAATACTTCCCTGAAAACAAGATTGTCTTCACGGGAAATCCCATCCGGCAGGAAGTGGTAAAAATTTCAGACAAAAAAGAAGCGGCTCTTCAATTCTTTGGTCTTGCGCCTGAACGAAAAACAGTGCTGGTGGTCGGAGGCAGCCTTGGTGCAGGAACCATCAACCAGGCCATGTTGAAATTTGTTAAGGAATCTGCTGAGGATCATCACATCCAGGTACTATGGCAAACAGGCAAATACTATTTTGAAACGGTTAGAGCAAGTTTGACTGAACCCGGTTCAAAAATTAAAAATCAGAAATCGAACATTAAAAACCTGGTCATTCTGCCATTCATCGACCGGATGGACCTTGCCTATGCTGTGGCTGACATCATTGTGTCACGCGCCGGTGCGATTGCCATTTCAGAACTCTGTGTTATAGGAAAACCGGTTATTCTTGTTCCGTCACCCAATGTTGCAGAAGATCACCAGACAAAAAATGCGCGTGCCCTCGAATCCCGAAAGGCAGCCTTGCTTATCCCTGACAAAGAAGCGATTGCGTCCCTGGGAAAAACAATTGTCGAAACGCTTGAGAATGAAGTGTTGCAATCAACGCTGAAAAAGAACATTGCTGCGCTTGGAATATCCAATGCTGCAGATAAAATCGCCGACGTAGCTTTATCCCTCACAACTTCAAAATTCAATATTCAATATTCAATATTCAATATTCCCAAGACGGTCTATTTCCTGGGGATCGGTGGCATCGGGATGAGTGCGCTTGCCAGGTATTTCTCCTCGCAGGGAGCAAAGGTTTATGGTTATGACAAAACACCTACTGACTTAACTGATCAGTTGATTCGTGAAGGGATGGAGATCCACTTCGCCGAAGATATCAGCCTGTTGCCTGAAAACCCTGAACTCGTCGTAATTACTCCGGCCATTCCTGCAACTCACCAGGAGTTGGGCTATTTCAGAGATCATTCCGTCTCCATAAAGAAGAGGGCCGAAGTGCTTGGACTGATATCCGGAAGTTATAAAACAATTGCAATTGCCGGAACTCATGGTAAAACCACTACGTCAACCATGGTTGCACATATATTGAAGACTGCCGGAGTTAAAACCATGGCGTTTCTGGGAGGAATCTCAAAAAACTACGGGACCAATTTTTTAGATGTGACACAGGATGCCAAAAACACCGGTCCAAAGAACGGCATGGCGGAAGACTCTTACTGTGTGGTGGAAGCAGATGAGTACGATAAATCGTTCCTGCAACTTAAACCTTATATCGCGGTGATCACCTCGGCGGACGCCGACCATCTTGAAATCTATGGTAACCATGATTACCTGAAAAAGACTTTTGCCGAATTTACTTCAAAAATTGTTGGAGACGGGTCACTGGTAATGAAGGCCGGAACCGGGATTACACCCATCAATTCAGTTGGTTTTCAAGTATATGACTATTCTTTGAATTCCGGTGCAGCCTTTGGCGCAACAAATATACGGGTGACAGAGGAGCTGTTCCACTTTGATTTTGTCCATCCTTCCGGTATTGTCAAAGACCTGGTTTTAGGTGTTCCCGGGAGATTCAACCTGGAAAATGCCATTGCAGCGCTCACAGTCGGACATATGGTTGGCATTGATGATCATAACCTCAGGCTGGCACTCCGCACCTATCAGGGTGTGCAGCGTCGTTTCGAGTTCAGGGTGCGCCGTGCCGACATGGTATATATTGATGATTACGCCCATCATCCTGAAGAGTTGAAAGCTTGCATAAGTGCTGCCAGGGACCTGTACCCCTCGCAAAAGATCACCGGCATCTTCCAGCCCCACCTTTTTTCCAGGACCCGCGACCTGGCCGAAGATTTTGCAAGGAGCCTGGAACTGCTCGATGAATTGATATTGCTTGAGATTTATCCTGCCCGTGAAAAACCGATTGAGGGGGTAACTTCGCAGATGCTGCTTGACCTTGTGAAACTTGGCAACAAGAAACTGGTTCAGAAAGAAAACCTCATCAGTGAAATCACGGATCGTAAACCGGAGGTGCTGCTGACCATGGGGGCAGGGGACATTGACCGCTTTGTCGAACCAATAACCAAATTGTTTGCAGAATAAAATATGTAAATGAAGAAATTTTTGAAAATATTGCTGATTGCTTTCTGGATCCTGATGGTTGCCGGTGCCGGAGTATTGGTTGGATTTGTAGAGGTCAGCCACTTCAGCAAGCCTTGTAAAAAAGTGGAAATCCGCATTTCATACGGGGCAGCAGATATTCTGGTTGCTAAAAAGGATATTGATTCCATCCTGATGAAAACCGCCGGGATGGTCAGGGGCAAACCCCTTGGATACATCAATACCGGGGCCATAGAGGCTGCCGTTTACAAACAGCCTTATGTGGCAAAAGTATCAGTATACGAGAACAATGAAGGCGTGCTTTTTATTGAAATAAGGCAGCGGGAGCCCCTGCTCCGCATCATCAACCAGAAATACGAGAGCTTCTATCTCGATGAGTCGGGAGCCCTTCTTCCGGTCAATCCCAACTTTTCGGCACGGGTACTTGTGGCCAATGGAATCATCGATGCTTCTTATGTCAAAAACCCGAACTACCGGGTCAACATCCTCGCATTGTCCGACTCGGTTTTTTATGATTCCCTCCTGACCAATCTTTACAAGTTAACCATGTACATCACCCATGATAAATTCCTGAAGGCGCAGATCGCACAGATCTATGTGAATGAAGCAAATGAATTCGAACTCATTCCAAGGATCGGGAACCACATTATTCAACTTGGAAAGGCAGAAGATCTTGATGATAAATTCAAAAGATTGTATGCTTTCTACAGGTTTGGACTGAATAAAATCGGCTGGAATAAATACAACGTTATCAACATACAATATAAGAATCAAGTGGTTTGTTCTAAAATTTAAATAAGCATGGAAAAATCAGGCATCATTGTCGGACTCGACATCGGTACAACCAAAATTGCGGTAATCGTAGGCCGCAAAAACGAACATGGAAAAATAGACATCCTCGGATATGGAAAAGTGCCTTCAATTGGGGTAAAGCGGGGTGTTGTGGCCAACATAGACAATACGGTTCAGTCAATCAGGGATGCAGTTGCAGAAGCTTCTGCAAAGTCAGGTGTTGACATTAAATATGTCAATGTTGGCATTGCCGGGCAACATATAAAAAGTTTGCAGCATCGCGGAAGCATGATCCGTGAGGACAGTGATACTGAGATAAGCCAGGAAGACATCGACAAGTTGTGCAACAGCATGTACAACCTGAACATGAATCCCGGCGAAGAGATCCTTGATGTCATCCCCCAGGAATTCAGCATCGATGGGGAACATGGCAACACCATGCCAAAGGGAATGGTCGGGAGTTCGCTCGAAGCTAATTTTCACATCATTATCGGCCAGACTGCCGCAGCAAAGAACATTTACAAATGTGTGCGGAAAGCCGGTCTTGAGGTGGTTGAACTGATCATAGAACCGATGGCTTCGGCTGAAGCAGTGCTTAGCGAAGAGGAGAAGGAGGCTGGTGTGGTACTGGTGGATATCGGAGGCGGAACATCTGATATCGCCATTTTCCATGGGTCGATCATCCGTCATACTGCCGTTATTCCACTGGGCGGTGAAATAATTACGGAAGACATCAAAGAGGGATGTTCCATCATTAAAAAACATGCGGAAGAACTCAAGGTGAAATTTGGTTCTGCATTGGCCCGTGAAAACCGTGAAGAAGAGATTGTTGCCATCCCGGGCCTCCGCGGCAGAACCCCAAAGGAGATCAGCATTAAAAACCTTGCATCGATCATCCAGGCCCGAATGGAAGAGATCATTGAACATATCTATTACGAGATAAAAAATTCAGGATATGAGAAAAAACTGATCGGAGGCATCGTCCTTACAGGTGGAGGGGCGCAGCTGAAACATATTGCCCAGCTAACCGAGTTCATGACCGGTCTCGATACCCGCATTGGCTACCCGAACGAACATCTCTCTACCGATGTGGTTACCGAAATGGCCAGCCCGATGTATGCCACAGGAGTCGGACTTGTAATCGAAGGAATAGGCAGATATCAGAAGGAGGTCGAAAAAATCAAACCGGAAGAGCCTGTCGTTACTGCAGAAGTACCGGAAACTGCCGATAAAAAGAAAAAAGGAAAAGAAAAAAAGGTCAGGGATCCTTCAGTTCCAACCAAAAGCCTTCCTGAAAAATTCATGGACAAAATCAGGAATATGTTCGAAGAAGATGTGGACTGATTCCGCTATTAACAATCATTCGTTGATAACTAAAACTGAGCCTCTATTTTTCAATGCGCATTCTTAATAATTTTAAACCCAATAATAAATAAAACCATGCCCAATATGTTAAAATTCGAATCACCTAAAAACCAGTCTTCTATCATAAAAGTCATCGGTGTTGGCGGAGGTGGCAGCAATGCAGTCAACCACATGTTCAAACAAGGCATAAAAGGGGTGGATTTTATTATCTGCAATACAGATGCACAGGCCATGGAGTCAAGTCCTGTTCCAACCAGGATCCAGTTGGGCGCAAATCTTACCGGAGGACTGGGTGCTGGTGCTGCCCCTTCAGTCGGGCGTAATGCCGCCCTTGAAAACTCGGATGACATCAGGGCAGTACTTGATAAGGGCACTAAAATGCTTTTCATCACAGCTGGCCTGGGTGGCGGTACTGGAACCGGTGCAGCCCCGGTGATCGCCCAGATTTCAAGGGAACTCGACATCCTTACAGTGGGTATTGTAACCATCCCCTTCTCCTTTGAAGGACGCAAACGCCGCCAGTCAGCCGAAGACGGAATTCGCCAGATGAAACAGAATGTTGATGCATTGCTGATCATCAGCAATGATAAACTACGTCTGCTTTGCGGCGATTTGCCATTGTCAGAAGCCTTTACCC
Organism: uncultured Bacteroidales bacterium; assembly: GCA_903926565.1. GTDB lineage: Bacteria > Bacteroidota > Bacteroidia > Bacteroidales > FEN-979 > CAIVAT01. Next base: position 26,173 of record CAIYJU010000127.1, on the reverse strand, counting down.
GTGCCGATAATGTGCTTACAACTGCGGCCAAAGGCATTGCAGAAATCATCACAGTAGCCGGTTACATCAATGTCGATTTCGAAGATGTAAGAACTGTCATGAAAAACAGTGGTGTTGCCATCATGGGAACCGGTATTGCCAGTGGCCCCGACCGCGCTCAAAAGGCCGTTGAGGAAGCGCTTAACTCACCGCTGCTCGATAACAACGACATCAATGGCGCCGGGAACCTCCTGCTCTATATCTCCTCCGGGAAAAACGAGATCACCATGGATGAAGTCACAGAGATTACTGATTATATCCAGGAAAAAACACAGTCAACCGGAGATATCATCTGGGGCAACGGATTCGAAGAGAGTCTCGACGACAAGATCAGCGTGACCATCATCGCAACCGGCTTTGATGAAGACCACAAGCAAAAAGGCCCAAGTCAACCGGAAACTGTAACTGTATTTGATCTTTATGAAAACAGTGTTCCAAAAACCGAAAAGCGTATTTTTGTTCCTGAACCGAAAATCCAGGAATCGGTCGATTTAAAACCCGAACCGTTATTCACACCGGTAGCGCCCTCACCTGTTCACTTTTCACCCGAACCCAAGGCTGAACCCGCTGAACAAACACGCAACATCGAATTCTCCTTTGAGAAGCCTGAGCCCGATTACGAACCGGAACCAGTCGAAACATTTGTTGATGAGGTCAAATCCGTTGCCAACGAAGAACAGACAGAGCCAAAATTCATTTTCCGAACCCAGTCCGTAGATCTTATCCAACAGCCTGCACAACCTGAGGTTGATGACTTTCAGTCAAAGAAGGCATTTGAACGGGTTTCCAAATTGCGCCAGCTGAGTGAAAAATTAAAAAACCACCAGCCAATTGAACAGAACCTGCATGAGATAGAAAACATTCCGGCATATAAACGACGCAATGTCGAATTAACCGATGTTACTCCTTCTTCAGAATCCCAGATACCCGGATACACCTTGTCTGAAAATCCTGATAAAACCGTGGAAATCAAAAGTGAAAACACATTTCTTAATAAGAAAGTTGACTAAATGAGCCTCGAACTAAAGATAAATGGCGACATTAAAAATGCGATGCTTGCCCGTGATGCAAAGAAACTTGAGGCATTGCGTGCAATCAAAGCGGCTTTGTTGCTGGAAAAGGCCAAAGAGGGCGCTGCAGCTGAGATTGGGGAAGAGGTAGAACTGAAAATTCTTCAGAAGATGATCAAGCAACGCCGCGAATCAGCAGACATCTATAGTCAGGCCGGTCGCCCGGAGCTTGCTGAGAAGGAGTTGTATGATGCCTCCGTCATAGAAACCTATCTGCCACAGCAAATGTCGGAAGCAGAAGTGACAGCGATTATTCAGAATATAGTCACACAAACCGGCGCCAGCTCCGTAAAAGATATGGGCAAGGTGATGGGAGCTGCGTCGAAGGAACTCGCCGGCAAAGCCGACAACAAGATGATTTCAGTTATTGTGAAAAATTTGCTTGCAAATTCCTGAAACTCATCCGCTTTTTCTAAACCCTGTTGTCAGAAAACGTTGCTCACGGATCTTTGAAATCCAGCGTGAAACCGTGCATGCCAAAGTCCATAACCTCTTCCATTTGCCAAATCCCTGGGGAACATCGGCATACCATCTTTCCCCCCGGAGGATCATGCCAAAAGCCCTCCATGCACGATCGCTGTCGCGTATAAAACGATGGATCCTCAACGGGACAATATTAAATAAATCCCTGATCCTGTTTGCTGCCAGCAGCTCCTGCATCAGCTCCTTATTCACCGCATGGGTATAGGACTCCAGGGAGGTGCTGACACCGGTTAAGTATGCGTGGCAGCTCCTGGCAGCAAGGATTCCTGACCTTACTGCATAGTAGATTCCCTCTCCCGTCAGTGGATCCGTAAGTCCCGCTGCATCACCGGCTACAAGTACACGCCTGTTGTGAAAAACGCTCTCCTTAACCCTCACAGGGATGGGCCAGGATTTAAGAGAAATCGTTTCAATAACCTTTATCCCAAACTCCATTTCGAGATATTTCAGCAACCTTTCATAATAGGGCATCATCCACCGCGACAGGCTGGCCGGACCTCCGACACCAATAGAAAAATGGTCACCTTTGGGAAAAACCCAGCCATAACCTCCGGGAAATGTGCCCCAGTCAAGGAATACCTTCTGAGAAAAGGCTTTTACAATTTCGGGATCTGCCATTATTTCAGCCTCCCATGCAAGACCTGGCAATATGTTGGTTCGGAGGCCTGCAGACCTGGCCACCGCGCCGGAAGCACCCTCTGCCCCGATTACCAGTTTTGAGTGGAAAGTGCGATCCCTCGTTATAACGTTTACAAAATCCTGTTCCTGCAGCACTTCCATCACTTTCGCACCGTGAATGACTTTTGCTCCGGCCTCAACCGCCTTTTGAAGGAGAAAATCATCGAGTTTATCCCGGTTGGTGCAAAATAACATGGGTTCTGCCGAAGTCCTTGTAAATACCTCCCTGAAGTTACTGGAAAATACAATCGTATCTATTTGTGTTTCAAAAACTGATGAAATGTCAAAAGGGATTTCCCGGAGGATTTTATAAGTCAGCCCGGCACCACAAACCTTGTAGCGGGGAAAGGACGACTTTTCAAGGATCAGGGTAGAAACACCGCGGATGGCAAGCTCATAAGCAGCCAGTGAACCGGCCGGACCTGCACCGGCAATAATTACATCTGCATCTGTTGTCATCAGCTACAGCAGTCCCATTACTTCCCTGAGCAGTTTCTCTTTGTTGATGGGCACCACCCCCACCTCTTCGCACACAAGGCCTCCTGCCAGGTTGGAAATGTAGGCAATTTCATTGGGATTGCGGTTCATCGCCAGGCAAAGTGAAGCCAGGCTGATGACAGTATCTCCGGCACCGGAAACATCGGAAATCATCCGCATGTGGGCAGGAATGAAAATATTCTTCTCTTCAGACTTCTCTTTAAGGCTCATCAGGACGCCCTTGTCCGACATCGTCGTGAGCACATACCGGCAGTCAAGCATGGTGCGGAGCTTTTGAGCAGCATCAATGACAGACTGATTATCAAGAAGATCCTCATTCAGACCTAGGCCGTCTTTCATCTCCTTCAGATTGGGCTTAAACAGGGTCACATGCTTATAACTCATGAAGTTTTTCTTTTTCGGATCGACGGTAACCGGTATTTTAGCTTCCCGGGCACGGTTTACGACTTCTTCAATCAGTTTTTGGGTAACAACCCCCTTGTCATAATCCTGAAAAATGATGCAATCAACAGTAACTTTAGCGAGAATCTGATCGATCACACGGATGAGGGTGAGGAAGTCGCCCTGAACAAGATCATTGTCAATCTCCTCATCCACACGCAGCATCTGGCAAGAATTACCGAAAATCCTGAATTTTGTTGTCGTGATACGGCGTGAGCTTCGCACAATTCCATCATCGGTTATCTTCTCTTTCTTCAGCAGTTCAAGAAACTGGTCACCTTTTTCGTCTGTGCCAATCACTGAACACAGGATTGGATTTGCACCCATGGCACGGAGGTTCATGGCCACGTTCGCAGCTCCTCCCATCCGGTTCTCCCGTTTTCTCAGTGCCACAATCGGAATCGGGGCCTCCGGCGAGATACGTTCCACCTTTCCCCACAAATACGAATCAACCATTACATCCCCGATGATCAGGATGTTCAAATGGTTGAAATCGTCGAATAACTTCTTATAATTGCCCTCTTTATGCATTGGTCAATAAATTTTCATTGAAAGGCCGGGTTCGAACTACTGGACTACCCCGTTGAAATGGTAGTCGGAAATGGTTTTAATATTTGTATTTGCCTCATCAACATTGATCTTTCCATCCATAAGGCGGATGATCCGATGTGCATGTTGAGCAATGTCCTCTTCATGGGTTACAATGATTACCGTATTACCCATTTTGTGAATCTGTTCAAGGAGTCCGAGGATCTCAACAGAGGTTTTTGAGTCGAGGTTCCCGGTTGGTTCATCGGCAAGGATGATTGCCGGGTGATTCACCAGTGCCCGGGCAATGGCAACGCGTTGCCGCTGTCCGCCCGACAACTCATTCGGCCTGTGTGCCATACGGTCACCCAATTTAACCTCTTCCAGGGTTTGTTTGGCGAGTTCGATCCGTTTTGCCTTTCCGACACCGGCATAGATCAGGGGGAGCATCACATTTTCAAGGGCTGTTGATCGTGGCAGCAAATTAAATGTCTGAAACACAAAGCCGATCTGGCGGTTCCTGATCTCAGCCAGCGCATTATCATCCATCTTACTCACATCCTCCCCGTTCAGCAGGTAGCTCCCGCTTGTAGGGGTATCCAGGCACCCGAGAATGTTCATCAGGGTGGACTTCCCGGATCCGGAAGGTCCCATCAGTGCGACAAATTCGTTTTTGCGTATCACAAGGGATACCGCCCGCAAGGCTTCAACCAGGATGGTTCCGATTTTATAGTTTTTTACAATGCTTTCGAGGCGAATGACTTCGTTGTTCATGGAAATGCTGGTTAAAATCGTATGGTAAAATCTTCCTTACTAAGTTCTTCTTTGAAAAACACAATACCCATGTGGTAAATGTCGATGCTCACTTTAACCTGAGGATGCTGCCTGATGATATTCCAGGCAGCCTCCATTCCGGCCGACCAGTGGATATCATCAAAAATAAAAATTGCATCCGGATGAACATGCTGAAGGCATTGCTCAAAATAGGCGAGCGTGGGTTCCTTTTTATGGTTGCCATCAAAAAACACCAGGTCAGGAGATGGCATTTCAGCAAGGGCCAGGGCGAGTTTATCTTCAAAATTCCCCGTGATCACAAGGACATTTTTCAGACCCGTCTTTTCAAAATTCTCGCGGGCAAGATTGGCCGAATCAATACAACCTTCAATGGTAATAATCTTGCTTTCAGGAGCAGCCAACCCAAAATATATTGTACTGATTCCCAATGACGTTCCCAGTTCCAGAATGGATGCAGGCTTGTATTCCCTGATCAGCCTGAACAGGAACTCCCCGTTTTTCCGGCTCACAGAGGAGTGGTTAATTATATCTTTCACCCTGACAAACCGCTGATCGCATGGAAAGTCTTTACACCTGGCACCCATATCCTTGCGCTTGATAAACCGGCTTACGGTTTCAAGTTCTTTACGCAACCTGTTAACAATCCTGTACTGGATGTAGGTGCGCTGGTCCATTAAAACATCCCTGTAAAAACCATAAACAAACGGCGAGTGAATATGATACTTCGATTGCGCCCTCACCGCATGTTTGAGATATCCAACTACGGCTTCGACCTGCCTGCTCATAATTAAAATATAAAGCTACAAATTTAACGTAAATTCCAGAGATTGACAAGTTGGACGATTGGGCCGGGAAATAGTTACAACCAATTAAAAACCTGCAACCACGTTTTTATTAAATTTGCAGTCAAATAAAGCCATCATGCCTGTTGCGATTAATTCAAAGATATCTGACTATTTTTCCCTTGTCAAAATAAATCACACCATTTTTTCCCTGCCTTTTGCCTTCATCGGGTTCTCCCTGGCATTAAATACTGATCACCAGGATATAAACATCCGTACGTTGTTGCTGGTTTTGCTGTGCGTACTTTTCGCCCGCAATGCCGCCATGGGGTTCAACCGTTATGCCGACCGTGAAATTGATAAAAAAAATCCCCGCACGGCCATGCGTGAAATTCCAAGCGCCATCATCAGTCCGAAATCGGCATTGCTTTTCGTGATCATTAATTCCATCCTGTTCATGTTCGCAAGCTATTTACTGAACTTTCTCTGTTTTTTGCTCTCTCCGGTGGCATTGCTGGTGGTGTTGGGATACAGCCTGACCAAACGCTTTACCTATCTGTCGCATCTCTTTCTCGGCATCGGGCTGGCGCTGGCTCCTATAGGCGCTTACCTGGCTGTTACAGCGCGGTTCGACCTGCTCCCGCTCATTTATTCATTCATCGTGATCTTTTGGGTTGCCGGTTTCGATATCCTGTACTCCCTTCAGGATATGGAATTCGACCGTATGGAAAAGTTGAATTCCCTCCCCGCCAGGCTGGGCCGGACAAACGCACTGATCCTCTCTTCATTGTTCCACCTCATCGCACTGGCATTGGTAGCTGCCGGTGGCATCATCGGGAATTTCCACCTGCTCTACTGGACAGGTGCCGCCATTTTTGCAATCCTCCTTTGTTACGAACACATTATTGTTAAACCAACCGATATTTCCCGCGTCAACCTTGCCTTTGCCACGATGAACGGAATGGCTTCGGTCGTCTTTGCCTGCTTTCTCATCGCTGACCTTTTCTGGAAATAAATTTACTTTTTCCCTGTGCCAATCCTGAAAATAATCCCACCGGAGAAACCAACCTGGAGCATATTTGACCAGGCATTCCAGTAATTTGAAAACGAATTATCAGAATAGAGGAAAGGTGCTTTCCGGGGATGTATCTGGTACATACAATATGCCTGGAAACGCAGTCCGATCAATCTGGACAGGTAGACCTTCATTCCTGCCTGCGGATTAAGGGCAAAATACCACACATCCCTGTAAAAATCATCTTTCTGGGTGATGTTTACACTGCCGAAAGAGAGGCCGGCATAGGGTGATAAAACATGACTGACCCTGAAATTCTTAACAGCTCCCATGAGGATATAGTTAATACTGGCTGAAAAGGCCTTATCTGCGTGTATATCTTCCGTTTTCATCGTGAATTTTGTATCCTGCCTGTCATACATGACAAGCATATCGATGGAGTGCGTCAGGCCAAAACTCACATCAACACCGTAATGCGCACTGGCATTGAATTCTGCCTTTCCCAGGGTTGTGGAATAGGCAGCAATGATATCCATGGAAGATGGAAAAACGTACCCTGCAAAGCATCCAATCTCCACCCTGGTCTTTTCAGCGGGTGCAACACGTTCATTCCCCGGAATCGCAACAGGATTGGCCGACGCCGGGGTTTTTGATAAGCTTTTCTTAACAGCAAGGAAGATATCGCCTGAGGGAAGTTCCTGCCTTTTTGAGAAAAGTGCGACAAAAGATCCGGTCGTATCTTTATTCCACCTGACGTAGAAATCGGAGTTGGCAAAGGATTGATACCGCACATCAACATCACTGGAATTTTCCGGGGTAATCTTGTATTGGGCGACCGGAACGCCGTTGCTGACAACGTGCTTGCTGACAAAGTCGGGATTACTTGTACGAATGCTGTCGGCAATGATCCTTGTTAACAGGTCCAGGAAGGCTTCATCAGGTGCGAGGCTGTCGATTATACGTTTCTCCCAGTCATGGGGAGTGATGGCCCGGCTTTTATCATAAAATACCTGCTCAACCCTGTATCCTTTCCGGTGCAATACTGTCCTGACGGCCTTCATTGCATCATCATAAAAGCCGATTGTGGTATCATTGGCGATCCGGGTCCAAACCTTGACTTTATGGATGCTGCTCCTGAACCTGAGCTTATCTTCAGCTGAGGTTTGCTGGCTGTGACCCTGGAAAGAATAAAGTAAAAGAGACAGATGTAGAATAATGGTAAAGTGAAGCTTCATTTTCATTGAAACAGGAATCGAAATTATTTACCTGCAAATTACATCATAATTTTATTACCAGTCCCGATCGTTCGCAGGGAATTTCTTCCCAATCCTTAAATATTTGATCTGATTGGACCATCAATTAATTACAAGCTCTTTTAACAGCACGATAGAATTCCGCTTAACAAACGGGCATGGTGTTTTTCAGCATCTGTTTCCCGCCTGAGGGATACTGTCTCCCCCGACGAGAGCCAGTCAGGAATATTGATTTTAGGGGTGGCTCAAAACTGGTTTTTTTTCCAAAACCACGATAAAATGTTGCAGAAATTCCTAAAAACACTGGATCCCTTGCCATAAATATGAGGAAATGCAAGTGCATCCGCCCCGAAACGTCATTTGTCGTGAATTACTCAAATAAACGGAAAGCCGGGCGTCGAAAACAATTTTGAAAACAAGTCACATGACGCTAATTTTACAGATGTAAACACCAATCAGCATGTCTGATATTTTTCCTGCAAAGCTAAACCTCATAATCATGAAAACGACTTGCATGACCCTTTGTTTAATCATCACCTTGACCACGTCACTTCCGGCTCAGACTGACCAGATCATTCAGAAGCCTTACAGGATATGGGTAACTCCGATGAAGCATGCCAGAAACATTGAAGGATATTTGTATGAAACCAGGGATTCTTCTGTCCTTGTCACAACAAAATCAGTAAGGAACAGCACCCATTCCGGCTCCAATGCCGCGGCAGAGGTGTGGTCAAAGGACATTAAACAGGTCGATCTCAAAAGGACGGGAACAGAAGGAACAGCCGTGCTGATCGGCGGCATCGCCGGGGCGGTGGTCGGGGTGATCGTCGGAGTGCTGGTGGGCAGCAGTGCCGGCAATACCAATGACGAACAGCATTTTAAAAGCGGGGCAATGATTGTTTTTCCGATTCTTTGTACGGGTATAGGTGCAGGTATCGGGGGAACGGCCGGCGGTGCGAAAATAGTGATCCCCATTAACGGAAGCCAGGCAGAGTTGGAAAGAAACAGGTACCGGCTGGAGGGTTGTTCCTATAAAAGGCAGCTTCATGGCGATAAAGTGGGTGCAGGTGCTTTTTCAAGGCTCAATGATTCCCTGACCGATGTTGACGGCAACGTGTATCACCTGCTGGCGCTTGGGGCGCAGGTGTGGATGGCGGAAAACCTGAGGGTTACCCACTTTCGGAACGGCCCGGCAATACCCGGTTCCTCTACCAGGAAATTGTCAAACGAAATCCATTATAACTGGACAGATGTCGCCGACATGCAAAACATCTGCCCTGCCGGGTGGCATGTTCCAACACAGACCGAATGGACTTCATTGTGCAACAGCCTCGGCGGGGAAGACAATGCTGCCGCCATGCTTGACGGTTACTTTACACCGAAAGGCTGGCCGGCTCAGTGGTGGTCGGCGACAGGACATCCTGAAGAAAATGCGGGTTGCTTCTTTGTTGACGGGAAATCCGGTCGTGCGTTTTATGACGTAAAACCAAAAACTTTATTTATGCCGGTCAGATGCCTGCGGAATAATTAAGTGCCGGCACTGAGTTGCTGAATGCCTTTGTGGTTACTTTTTCAACGCCCCCGGCTATCCCTGTCGAGCGAACGGTAATTGATCGCCTCTGCAAGGTGTTCTGTCTGAATATCAGCCGCATGATCAAGATCCGCAATGGTTCTGGAAACTTTAAGTATCCTGTCATAGGCACGTGCAGAAAGCCCGAGTTTTTCCATGGCAGTTTTCAGCAAACTATTTCCAGCTTCAGTAATCCTGCACACATCGCGCAACATGCGTGAAGGAATTTGAGAATTGCTGTGAATCCCCTCAAATCCCTCAAACCGCCTCTTCTGGATCTGTCGTGCCTGGATAACTCTTTCGCGAATCGTCTTGCTGCGCTCCGATTGCCTGGTTTCACTCAATCGTCTATAGTCAACCGGCACAACATCAAGTGATAAAAGGTTGCAGGGAAATCCGGAAAACTCCTACCTGACTTTCAGCTCTATTGCCGACAACCTTGCTTTCAGCTGTTCTATGGTCTCATGCTGTTCAAGCAGGGTATTCTTTTGCGATTCAATCAGCGCCTGTTGTTCCTGAACAGCTTTAACGAGCAGAGGAACAAAGGAATCATATGACAGGCTGTAATTGTCCTCTGGGTTTTCAGGAACATGCAGACCGCTGAAATCAAAATTCAGCTCTTTGCAGGCCATTTCCACCTCCTGTGCCAGGAAACCGGATTGCATGCGGGCTTTCTCCCCGGAAGGGTTTTCAGCAGGTGAACTTCCGGCAGCATCCGGAGAAAGATTCTGCCGGATATGGTGTTCGAATTTCCGGGAATCGAACCGGTAGGTTACCGGGTGAAGCTTGTTCACAAATGCCAGGCCGGGTATATTGTCATCATGGATATCATATTTAAACCTTGCATCCGACGGGAAGCTCCAGCCTACCTGTCCCTCGATGACATTCACACTGGCATTGCCGATCCTGACCTTGTTGGAAGCATTGACAATGGCTGTATAACCAAAAGCCGACGCATTGGAATAACCGGCTGCGGCTAATGAAGCGCCTTGCCCGACAGCGGTCAGGTTGCTCCCGCTAAATAGTGCCAGACAATTGCTCCCTACCGCTGTATTGTTTGATCCGGTGGAACTGGTAAGGGCATTGTATCCGATGGCCGTACTGTAGTTGCCCGAAAAATTGGATCCCAGGGCATCACTGCCAAAGGCCGAGTTGTATGATCCATTGTTGAAATCAAGCGCCATGTTCCCCATTGCGGTATTATCATTTCCGGTTGAATTAAAATATAAAACCTTACTGCCAACCGCGGTATTATTACCGGTACCTCCGTTCAGATAAAAAAGGGCTGAATCACCGATGGCAACCATCCTGCTTCCGCTCACGTTGCTGTATAAAGAACGGATACCGATGGCGATATTCCCCTTCCCTGTTGCGTTGGCATTGGAAGATCCTTTGCCAACCGAAGTGTTTCCAAATCCGGTAGAATTGCTGGTCAATGCATCGACGCCTAACGCACAATTATCATAACCCGAGGTATTGCTCGTTAGGGCCAGGCTGCCCATGGAGGTGTTGGCATCACCTGTATTTGCATAGAGCGCTTTATACCCGTTAGCGGTGTTGCTGTTGCCACTTGCATTGGCATAAAGGGCTTTGCTGCCGGTGGCAGTATTTTTCCCCAATCCACCGCCGGTTTGACTGAATAACGCTGAATCACCGATGGCGACCAGATTGGAACGGGTCGTATTGTTGTACAATGCATGAATCCCTATGGCAGTGTTTGAGGATCCGGTCGTGTTTTTCCACAACGATTCCCGACCAACAGCTGTGTTATTCTTTCCAATGGTGTTCATGTACATCGATCCAAGCCCGTTGGCCACATTGCTGTTTCCGCCGATGTTGGAATTCAGGGAAAAGTTACCAAGGGCGGTATTGTCTGATGCCACTATATTTGTAACCATGGCGTTATACCCGACAGCAACATTGTTGCTGCCGGTTGTATTCCCGGCAAGTGCATTCCCTCCAACGGCTGTATTATCCGTTCCTTCGCTGTTGGACATCAATGCCAGGCTGCCGACCGCTGTATTTTTGCCACCCGTGGTATTCGCGTATAACGCCTGGCTGCCAACTGCCGTATTGTACTCGCCCATGCTGTTGCTTTTCAGCGCTTCAGTTCCGATGCCCGTATTATTCGCTGCCGTCAGGTTGCTTGTCAGCGCCTGAAATCCTAGTGCAGTATTGGCATATCCAAGGGAATTGGCATACATGGATTTGCTCCCGACGGCAGTGTTTTTTCCGGCCCCTCCGTTTTGAGTAAACAATGCAGAATCCCCGATGGCAACCAGGGAGTTTCCACTGATATTATTGGCTAATGCGGACACACCTATGGCAATATTACTGTATCCGGTAGTGTTGTTATATAAGGCATGATAACCGAATGCAGCATTGCCGCTTCCGGTGGTATTGGAGTATATAGCATAAGAACCACTGGCGCTGTTATAATTCCCCGCATTGTTCATCGCCAGGGATCCTGAACCATGTCCGGTATTATGATAACCTGTATTAAATTCCAGCGTATGTGCCCCGGTCGCCGTATTGTCACCCCCTATTGAGTTGACCCGAAGAGCAAAGATACCGGTCGCCGTGTTATGTTGTCCGGTTGTGTTGCTGTTTAGCGACCATGCCCCAACCGCGGTATTATGGCTTCCGGAGGTATTGGACAACATTGCTTTGCTCCCGATCGCCGTATTGCTGTACATCCCCAAAGGGTCAAAAACCTGGCTGAAAAGCGCTGAGTCCCCTATGGCTACCAGGTTGCTGCCCACCGTATTGTGATACAAGGCTGCAGGCCCGATTGCGACATTACTGCTGCCGGAAGCGTTGTTGTACATGGCATTGTATCCCATTACTGTATTGTAATTGCCGGACAGGTTCAACGTTAAAACACTACGACCGAATCCGGAATTTCCATAACCGGTTTTGGTGTTTGCCAGGACATTCTGTCCTGAAGCCGTATTGTAATCCCCTGTGGATATATCATAGAGGGCAAAAGAGCCGACTGCCGTGTTACCGGATAGAGAATTCTTTCCTTTGCCGATCGTAAGACCATTCACGTATGCATCCCCGGTGACATCCAATTTGGCTGCCGGCGAACTCGTTCCGATTCCCACGTTACCTGCATTATAATAAATGTCGGTCCCGTTCGTACTCCATTGGCTGAAGGTTCCTGCATTGTACCCTATCATTCGCCAATCAGGTGATGCCGGTATCCCCGCATTATAATAAAATCCGGGCGTGCCGTTGGTCTGAAAAACAACAAGCCCTGTGGCAGGGGAAGAGATCGCATTGCGTTCTATCAGGGTCATCCTTGGAACGAGAATACCTTTTCCGGATGACTTAACATCCAGCATGGCGGAGACATCCGGGGCAGTGTTGTCGATGTTGACAGAAACCTGGGCTTTATGAGTGTATGCGAAAACCACAATAAGTATTACAGTTAGTATTATGTGTTTCATAGCATTAGGTTTAGGTATTATTGTACTTTTTTTCTCACAAATATAAAGTAGATTTTTTTTCCCTTTACCATATTAACAAATATTAACAATTTATGGTAAACAGCGTTACCTTCCCCAACTATCCCGATCCAGCGACCGGTAATTGATCGCCTCTGCAAGGTGTTCTGTCTGAATATCAGCCGAATGTTCCAGGTCCGCAATGGTTCTGGAAACTTTCAGAATCCGGTCATAAGCCCTTGCCGAAAGACCAAGCCGGTCCATGGCAGTTTTCAGCAGGCTATTCCCTGCGTCAGTTACCCTGCAAACCTCCCTCAGCATTTTTGACGGGATCTGCGAATTGCTGTGGATTCCATCCATCCCCTCAAACCGCTTTTCCTGAATCTGCCTGGCACCGATTACCCTTTCCCTGATCGTCATGCTCCGCTCCGTTTGCCGTGAATCGCTTAACCTTTTGAAGTCAACCGGAACAACCTCAATATGAATGTCGATGCGGTCAAACAGTGGCCCGGATATCCGGTTGATGTATTTCTGAACTTCACCCGACTTGCATTGACATGGGATGGCAGGGTGGTTGTAGTATCCACAAGGGCATGGATTCATCGCGGCAATCAGCATAAAACTCGCGGGAAATTCAATGGTCATTTTGGCCCGGGAAATCGTCACCACACGGTCCTCCATGGGTTGCCTCAACACCTCCAGAACGGTACGCTTGAATTCCGGCAACTCATCCAGGAATAAAACTCCATTGTGCGACAAGGAAATTTCCCCGGGCTGGGGTATACTTCCGCCACCTACAAGTGCCATATCGGAAATAGTATGATGCGGAGCCCTGAAAGGCCGCATCAGCACCAATGACCGGTGACTCCCCAATTTACCGGCAACCGAGTGTATTTTTGTGGTTTCCAGGGCCTCCTTTAAATTCAACGGGGGCAGAATGGAGGGTATCCGCTTGGCCAGCATGGTTTTTCCTGAACCGGGAGGGCCGATTAAAATAACATTATGCCCGCCGGCAGCCCCAATTTCCAGTGCACGTTTGATGTTTTCCTGTCCGCGCACATCAGAAAAATCATGTTCATAACGCGAAGCCTGCTTTGCAAAATCATCCTGGGTCTCCATTTTCGCCGGCGTCAGGCTGACCTCATCATTGAAAAAACCAATAACCTGCGTTATCGAAGTTATCCCATACACATCCAGTCCGCTGACAATCGAAGCCTCCCGCGCATTCTGCAACGGCAACAGAATTCCCTTAAAACCCCTTTCATGCGCTTCGATGGCAATGGGGAGCGCTCCTTTGATGGGCATCAGTCCCCCATCCAGGGAAAGCTCCCCCATGATCATATATTTATCCAGCTTTTCTGCTTTAATTATTTCATTTGCTGCCAGGATTCCGATGGCGATGGTCAAATCGTAGGAGGAGCCTTCCTTTCGGATATCCGCTGGTGCCATGTTGATGATGATCTTCTTTCCCGGAATCCGTTGTCCGTTGTTACGCAGGGCAGATTCGATGCGATGGTGGCTCTCCTTCACGGCATTGTCGGGCAATCCGACCATGAAAAATTGAATCCCCTGATCCATATAGACTTCCACTGTCACGGTGATCGCCCTGATGCCGAATACGGCACTGCCAAATGTTTTTACGAGCATGTTAAGCGTTTTACCTGCTTAATCAGCTAAAAGAAAAAAGGTGGAGGGTCCGGTTAGAAAAGTTATCAACAAATGCGGGTTACTCTTTTTCCGGTTTATAGCCCGAATTACTGAGTATCTTTTGTGCATCTGTTTCGGTCATGACCAACTGTAAAGTGACTTCAGGGTTCTTTTCATAATATTCCCTGACGATCTGCCATCCGAGCCATTCTCCGAGCCGTGCAGGTGCATCTTTAGAAAATTCCGCGGTAAAAGGGCCGTCAGCCATGAATGTCCTGATCAGTTTGCCATCTGTGGTATATAACATCCTGTTTTCAATGATGGCTGCCCATACATGGGCTTCATTCTTTACGATCCATTCATGTTGCTCTTTGGAATACCCGATCAGCAATCTCTCTTCTGCCTGTGGCATCATCGCCTCTACGAACAGCAACCGTTTCCCTGCCTCAATCATTTGCTCCAGGAGGTTGTTTCCCGGCAACTTCCCGGGATAGGTTATCTTACCGAGAACGTTCATACATTCCGGGATAATATTCGAGGGTGTCATCTGAATCATCCTGTACGCAGGTAAACCATCGGACACATATGGCTTAAATCCGGTTCCAAGATAGTTGTCAAGCCCGATCAGCAATACATTGTTACCAAACTCAATCGGGTAATCATACTCTCCACCTGAAATATAGGTATATACCATTGGGATTTTATACCGGGGATAATAATAGAGATAATGCTTCAACGCCTGTGTCAGATCCTTTTCAAGTCCCGCAATTTGCCGGTACTGGCTGTCAACTGCGGCATGAAAGCCAATGATCCGGGGGCTTTCAAGAAACGACTTCAATCCTTCAAGTGTTGCCGGATCTCGCAGGTTGGTGTCAAGAAATACAGGGTATTCAGGTTTCAGTGATTCGAGATCCTGAAGCAGACGATCCTTTCGCACCCTGAATAAATCGACATCATACCGGTGGATTTTCACATCGGCAAGTGTGACATTTGAAACATCCACATCGAGCCTTCGCTTTCCCAGCCCACACCCTGACAAAATTGCCAGGCCTAAAATAATGACAACCCCTGCCCACTGCTTCATTTGTGTAATTTTATTTTTTGATTAAACGGAATCATCCCAGAATATTGTCCGGCAAAAATTTCTTAGAGTGTTATGCTGGTGCCTGAAAATTTATCCACAAAGGCACACAAAGGAGCCACAAAGGCGCCGAAGGGGTATGTCCGGCAATCAACCCATTCTTTGTGCGACTTTGTGCGGACTTTGTGGTTTCATGTTGATTATTTTTGGATAAAAATACAAATAATCGATGAACGACTGGATGATTAATGGTTACATTTGTTCCGGTATTTATCTGTTTACTAATTAAATTATTGTCATGAGAAAACCACTACCCTTATTTATAGCTCTTTTGCTTTTTTTCACTTCCGGAACAATCCTGGGTCAGACAAAAATACCTGTAAAACTCGGATTGAAAATTGCCCCGAATGTAGGATGGATGAACCCGGGAACCAAGGGATATTCATCGGACGGAGCCAGATTCGGCGGCACCATCGGACTAATAGCTGATTTTTATTTTTCTGAAAACTACGCTTTTTCAACCGGGTTGAACTTCCAGTATATCAACGGGAGCCTTAACTACAACGATTCTTTACAGGTCGCTGAAAACAACAAGTATGTTGTAAAATATGGTGCAATAACCAGCACATACAAAATCCTGTACCTTGAGATCCCTCTGACGGTCAAGATGTCAACCAAAGTCTTCGGCAAAATGTCTTACTTCGGCCAGATTGGCTTTGGCACCGGTTTTCGCCTGAATGCCAATAAAAAGGATGATTTCCAACCCGCCGTTGGCGAGCCGCAGGTACTGAATTACGAATTCAATGAAGGCACGACCTTGATCCGCGAATCACTGCTGATCGGCATCGGAACAGAATACCACATTGATAAGACATCGCGTGTTCTCATCGGGCTCTCATTTTCCAGCTCGCTCAACAACGTTCTCAAAGGGACCAACTACTCGACAAATGAGACTCTGAAAAGCCACCTGAACTACGTAGAACTCAATATCGGGTTCATTTTTTAATCCATTATCATGAAGATCGCCCTGGCACAGCTCAACTACCGTGTTGGCGATTTCGGCAACAATGTTTCGCGGATCATCGAAAACATTGAGATTGCGAAATCGAAAGATGCAGATGTCGTGGTGTTTGCCGAACTCTCCGTATGTGGTTATCCTCCGCGTGATTTCCTCGAATTCGACGATTTTATCCGGCGTAGCGATGAAGCTGTTGCCCTGATTGCTGAAAAATGCCGGGGAATTGCCGCCATCGTGGGAGCTCCTTCTGTCAACCCGGCACCGAAAGGCAAACCGCTCTACAATTCCGCATATTTCCTGGCCGATGGGAAGGTTCTTGCCAAAGCCCATAAAACTTTGCTCCCAAATTACGATGTATTCGATGAATACCGTTACTTCGAGCCCAACAGGCTTCCATATTCTGTCGTAGAATACAAGGAGTGCCGCTTTGCAATGACAATCTGCGAAGATCTGTGGAATATTTCCGATGATCCGCTCTATATCCGTAACCCGATGGATGAGCTGAAGAGGCTTGATCCCGATGTCATCATCAATATAGCCGCATCACCCTTCAGTTACAATCAACCTGAAACCAGGCGCGATATCCTGGCAAAAAACGCTGTTGCGTATAACCTGCAGGTGATTTATGTAAACCAGATCGGCGGGCAAACTGAACTGATCTTCGACGGGGATTCGATGGTTATTGATGAGCAGGGACAGGTTGTTGAGTCGCTGAAAAAATTTGAAGAGGATTTTTGTATATATGAATTGCAAAGTGCAGAAAGCAAAAGGCAAAATGCAAAACCTGGCGGCTTCCGGACATCATATTCCCAAAATTCCATTAGCCTGATCCATGATGCGCTGATTCTGGGCATCCGTGATTACTTCGGGAAAATGGGGTTTTCGAAAGCCGTGCTCGGTTTGTCGGGAGGCATTGATTCAGCCGTTACACTGGTATTGGCTGCCCGGGCACTTGGCAACGGGAATGTACGGGCCATCATGCTCCCCTCTCAGTTCTCTTCGGATCACAGCATTTCTGATGCCGTTGTGTTGGCCGACAACCTGGATGTTCAATATGAAATCATTCCGATTGCCGATGCGTTTCATTCTTTCGAAGCGACACTGAAGACACAGTTTGCCGGACTGCCGTTCAACCTGGCTGAGGAGAATATCCAGGCACGTATACGTGCCGTGATTCTCATGGCATTGTCCAACAAATTTGGCTATATCCTGCTGAACACATCAAATAAAAGTGAAGCAGCCGTTGGCTACGGAACCCTTTACGGCGATATGTGCGGCGGAATTTCCGTGCTGGGGGATGTTTACAAAACACAGGTATACGACCTGGCAAAATTCATCAACAAAGAGCAGGAGGTTATCCCGCACAACTCTATTGTGAAGCCCCCTTCAGCCGAATTACGGCCTGATCAGAAGGATTCGGATTCTTTGCCTGACTATGACATTCTCGACCGGATACTTTACCTTTATATCGAAATGCGCACAGGTCCTGACGAATTAATTGCCGGGGGGTATGATGCTGAGGTCGTAAAAAAAATACTGAGGCTGGTCAACAACAATGAATACAAGCGTTACCAGACGCCACCGATCCTCCGGATTTCTCCCAAAGCATTCGGAATGGGGCGACGCATGCCCATCGTAGGGAAATACCTCTCTTAGACAGGCTATTCGGCAGAAACCGATTCCACCGATTTAATTTCAGGAAGTGCCCTGATAACTGCTGCTTCGATGCCGTTTTTCAGGGTCATCTGGCTGTGGGGACAATTTCCGCACATACCGAGCAAACGGATGTTCACCGTATTATCTTCGGTAATGTTCACATATTCAACATCTCCTCCGTCTGCCTGCAGATAAGGACGGATCTGTTCAAGAACATTTTTTACTTTCGATTCGAGTTCTGCGTTTTCAACCATGGGAAAATATATTGAATTATTTAAATACGAGCTGGCAAAATTACACAAAAAACCAAAAGACCCGGAAATGACATGGTCAATTCTTTGGTTTTATTCCATTTTTCAGGAAAATATGCTACATTTGATTTCACAATGATAGCAAATGTTCAGCCTGTGTTTTTTGCAACACAATCAGATTTCCGGAGTTGGCTCGCTGAAAACCATGACAGGGTTAGCGTGCTTTTTGTGGGCTATTACAAAATTGGCAGTGGCAAACCAAGCATGACATGGAGTGAGTCGGTTGACCAGGCCCTTTGTTTTGGCTGGATTGATGGTGTTCGGCAATCCATTGATAACGAACGGTACTTTATCCGTTTCACTCCCCGCAAACCAAAAAGCATCTGGAGTGCCATCAATATCAAAAAAATTGAAGTCCTCACAGCAAATGGCCTTATGCAACCTGCCGGCCTTGCTGCATTCGCCCTGAGAACTGACAGTAAATCGAAAATCTACTCCTACGAAAATGAAGCTTTGCTTCTAACGGAAAATTTTGAAGAGACATTCAAACTTAATCAAAAAGCCTGGTCCTTTTTCAATTCCATGCCGAATTCTTACAGAAAGCCTGCTGTCAGGTGGGTCATGAGCGCAAGGCAGGAAGCAACAAAGGAAAAACGGCTTCATGAATTAATCAGGGATTGCGAAGCCGGGCATAAAATCAAACCATTGAGCTATTAACAGCGAAATTTAATCAGCAATCGAACCCGGGACCATTCAGCCATTACCGGGCACCGATAATAATTCAGTAACTGCAGAATGTCAGATTTAACACCTGATGAACTGATTGATGGTAATCATAAGTCCTGTTATAAGCTCTTTTGTGCGACTTTGTGTGTACTTTGTGCAACTTTGTGGTTAAATTTGCATGACAGCAATTATAAACACAGCGGAATTTTTGCATTTACATGATAATGGTATAATCCCGATAATTAAATCAGATCAAATGATTAAATACCGTTTCTGCACCGAAAATCTGCTCTGCCGGTACTTTTAAAACTCCACCAAAACCATCTGACAAATGAAAAATTATATTTCAGGGCTCACGATCATGGTCATCATGTTGTCAGTGTCAAACAACCTTTGGTCTCAATCCTCCGATGTTAACAATGAGTTTGGGATCACTGCCGGGGCATTCAATAATTTCCCGGCCAACCAGAACTACCTGAAGGAAAATATCAGCGTGTTTTATCTTGCCCCATATGTCAGGACAGGCCATCATGAATTTTCTGCCGGCATTGTTTACCCACTGCAAACCCATGCCTTATACTATTCCGACAGCAAGATAGATTCCCGTTTGGGAGCCATCGCCGGGTATAAATTCTATATCTTTAATATTTACGGGGCTGAGAACCTCTTCATTCATTACTCTTTACAATACCTGAGATTCTCGGGATCATTTGACAGGCAGAACGAGTTAAACAACCAGACATATACCGGGACTGAAACCGATATGTATATCAACAATGTGATTGGTCTTGGATATAACCTCTTTTTTGACAGCAACGAAAGGTTTGGCTTTTACTATACGCTGGATTATATCATCTCCCAAAGGGGTTATAATCTGGGGGCCCCCGGCTTCACCAGCAATGTCTGGGCTTCTCAATTTGTCTGGAATAATCTGAGTACCCAGGTTGGTTTTATTTTTAAATTTATCTCTCTGAACAAGAAAGTTAAACAATAACGAAGCCGGCAAACAACCGGTATCACATCAAACGCATGAAAAACACACTGTTCACCCTGCTGCTGCTTTCAATATTTCTTATTGGCTGTAAAGAATCTGAAACTGCCAAACCATCTGATAATATTGTTTATGAGCAAATTAACAAGACTGTAACATATCCGGAAAAGGACACTGTTCGTGGTGCATGCAGAAAGTTGATTTTCCTGATCGTTGACAGCACGCCGAACGGATTTCATGCAGTATTGAAAGAGAATACCGGCATCATGGAATGCAGTGCGTTCAACAGTTTTCTCACAGACAGCCTGAGCAGTAACATGCTTGTACTGGATGAAAACGTGCCGGTACCACCGGGTGGCAATTGGCAAGGGACCGGTTCCGGACTGATCCTCGACAACTATGCCGGGAAGGGCCAAAAATTTATCGGGTACCGGGCTTATTCTTACCCTGATGGAGTTCTTGCATACCGGTACGGATGGATAAAGGTATCATTGTCAGCGATGCATGACACCCTCAGGGTAATAAGCAGGGCCACAAACAACACCTATAATCAGCCTATTTTCACCGGGCAGACAAAGTAGGATTTAATCGGTTCAGATTATGATTACCAATAACAGACTCGATACAACATTTGGCCCTGTTGGTTCTTCAGCGGGTGTTTTTTTGCTGGTTGCAGGAATTGTACTTACATGGTTCTATGTTTCCGCGGTGATCCTGCTTTTGATCGGGGCGTTTGTCGGGTTTTCCTATTCCTCCGCGATGATCGATTATGAAAAGAAACGGGTGCGGTTTTCGAACAACCTGTTTGGTTTTATACCAACCGGCAGGTGGATCCATGTTGAACCATCAATGAAAATCGGCATGAAGGAATCCAGCCAGACATACACCTCCTTCAGCCGGGGAAACCGCCAGCTGGATATATCCGGTAAGGATTACAGGCTGGTGCTGTTTGATTCATACAATACAGAAATCATGCAGCTTAAAAAATTTGATTCCCCCGAAGCTGCCACAAAACAAATTGAGATTGAACGCACCAGGCTGGGTGTGAATCCATAATTTTATCAATATTCGTAAAACCTTACCCAATGGCATCTGACAAAAATTTTGCTGATTTTATTGCTGACCAGATCGAAAATGCAGGTGAGATCACCTGTAAAAAGATGTTTGGTGAATACGCTCTCTATTGTGAAGGGAAGGTTGTCGCGCTTATATGCGATAACCAGCTCTTTGTAAAACCAACAGAAGCAGGAAGAGCATTTATTGGAAATGTTGCTGAAGCACCACCCTACCCGGGAGCAAAACCAGGTTTCTTAATTGACGAAAGACTGGAAGATCGGGAATGGATCAGTCACCTGATCAGGATCACATATAAAGAGCTTCCTGAGCCGAAACCGAAGAAAAAAAAATGATTAAGCGGAATAATGCCAGTACCTCTTACAGGTAAAAGTCTCTCTGCTGTAAGATATATCGCCCCTTCAGGGCTCAGGATCGTGTTGTAGCATAGTTTCCGTGGGTTTTACCCACGGTTAATCATATTGCGCGCTTTCAGCGCTGGTTCTTTATTTGAAAGGAAAGTAAAAGGAACGTAAAAGGAGAGTAAAAGGAAAGTAAAAGGAAAGTAAAAGGAACGTAAAAGGAACGTAAAAGGAGAGTAAAAGGAGAGTAAAGGCTATGTAAGGGTGCTCCCGACATGCCCGGGAGATGCACACGGGATCAATCCGTGCAACATGAATGGATTGCCGGTTGTCACAAAATGTTTATTTCGAAAATTGTTCATGTTTTTTATCTTTGTGAAAGAAAATCCCCCGGCATGAACAACCCGCAACATTCAATCGATAAACTAAAGCGTGAAAATACCAGTCTGAAAAAAAGGCTGGAGAAACTCACTAAAGAGTTAAGTAAGGAGTTGACTGAGAATGTTGAGCAGACGGAACGTCTCACAAGAAAACGCAAACTCCTGGATGAAATTATCAGCAAGAATGATGATCTGGTTGTTCAAAACAATCTCCTGCAGAATCGTTACAAGATCATGGCCGATAACATCAACGAAGCGATGTCAATTGTTGACAGGGACAGGGTTCTTATCTATGCAAACGAAAGAATGGTCAGGATGTTCTTCCGTGAAGGTGTTCAGGAGATGATCGGAAAACCATTGATTGATTTCCTGGGCAGGGATAAGGCCGACTTGTTCGACTCGCTCATATACCGTCCGGTTCTTGAAAGGGGAACAACGGTTTCAGGAACTACACTTCTTGTAGATAACTTTGAAAAGCACTACATCAGTTACCAGGGAAATCCTATCATGGATGACGAAGGTGAAATTATCGGTTTCCTGACTATTACAAAAGACATTACCGATGAGCTGCACAAACAGGTTTACGAAGAGATCGGGGAGCAGATCAAGGTTAACAGCTCAATGTCTGTGGATCTGGAAAATCTGCTTAAAGCTGTTTTTGTCAGGCTTTGCAGTCTCGATTATATAAATTATTGCGGGGGCTATATTCTGAATGAGGAGACACAAACGCTGGATCTGATATTTCACAACAATTTGTCTGACAGTTTTGTGGCCAAAGTAAAAACCTATGGCCGGGATTCGCCGCAATTTAAAATTATCAGCAGGCATGTTCCCCGATACGATTACCTGGACGAAATCCCGGTTGAACTTAAAGATGAATTTCTTAAGCTGGGCATTAAATCCCTGGCAGTTATCCCCGTTTACCAACGTAATCATACGCTTGGGTGCATCAACCTCACTTCTGCAATGGCCGACCCGTTTACCAAATCCCGCAGGGCTTATATTGAGGATATCGCATGGCGGATCGCATCCATAATCGGCATACATAAAGCACAGGAGAAATTAGAAACAACTGTTGGGACGTTAAATGACACAATCAGCGAGCTGCGTGTTAACCAGCAGATTTTGATTCAAAAGTCCAAAATGGAGTCTCTGGGTGAATTATCCGCCGGCATGGCCCATGAAATAAATCAGCCGCTGGTCATCATGTCACTCTCTATCGAAAACATCCAGCAGAAGATCCAGTCTCAACCAAATGAAATTTCATCAGCCTACCTGACAACCAAATTCGAATCCATACAGCTGAATATACAACGAATTCAGCAGATCATTGATAATATGAGAATTTTCGCCCGTGATCAGTCGGGAATACTTTTTGAGAAGATCAGCATCAGGGAGGTGATTGCCAAGTCGCTCGAAATGATGGCGCCCAGGCTAAAACCTGAAGAGATTGAACTGTTGTATGAAAGCGATACCACAAACATTAATGTTCTTGGAAACATCTTTAAACTGGAACAGGTCTTTCTGAACATTTTATCCAATTCCATCTATGCCGTTAATGAAAAAATGCTGGTGGAAGGGAGGGACAACTATAACAAACGCATTGAAATAAATGTCTCTTCCGATGCAAGCCACACCATTATTGAAATCATCGACAACGGGATAGGAATTAACGAGGAGAACCTTGATAAACTCTTCACCCCTTTTTTCACAACCAAAATTGTTGGACACGGAACAGGCCTCGGATTGCCTATCGTGTACGGGCTGCTTAAAGAGATGAACGGGGAGATTAAGGTTAAAAGTAAGGTGAATGTATTTACCAGCGTACTGATTACACTCCCTGTCGTGTAGTATTATTGTTTATTTTATGCTATTGTTTGGTAGATTAAAATTAAACCCCTTACTTTGCTGTCGAATTCAGCCCACCCTTCCTTGTTTTACCTATGGAAAAACTCCAGGTCCTTATTGTTGATGACGAATCCGGCATCAGGAACGAAATTGAAGAGTTCCTGACAGGAAAGGGTTTTGGCGTATTCCAGGCAGGATTGCCCTCCGAGGCATTCGACATCCTGAACAGGGAAACGATTCATCTCTGTATTCTTGATTTCCGTTTACCGGAGATGAACGGCATCGAGGTCCTCATAAAAATAAAGGCCCTATATTCAACTGTTGAAGTTATCATGATTACGGCCCATGGGGAGATGGAAACCGTGATCAGCGCCATGCGCGAGGGTGCGATCGATTTTTTCAACAAACCATTTCATCTGAAAGACGTTGACCGTGCAATCCAGAAAACCAGTGCCTATATTCAGTTCCAGCGCGACAAGCTAAAGATTGGGAACGGCCACACTCTTTTAATGCCTGAAGTTCAAAAGCTGATCGGTCGGAAGATTGTTGCTGAAAGCCGGCAGATGAAAGATCTGATCCGGTTTGTGCACAGCGTTGCTCCGGCCGACAACTCCAACATACTCATTACAGGTGAGAGTGGTACAGGGGAAGAGTTAATTGCCCAGGCCATACACTTTCTGAGCCCGCGAAAGAAAAAGCAGTTTTACCCGGTTAATTGCGCCTCCATTCCTGAAGAACTGTTTGAAAGTGAATTTTTCGGACACACCAAAGGGGCCTTCACCGGTGCCATCCATGAAAAAGCAGGATGGTTTGAAACTGCGCATGAAAGCACCCTTTTCCTGGACGAGATCGGGGAGATGAAACTCACCACCCAGCCCAAATTGCTGAGGATCCTGGATGACATGCAGGTAGTCAGGCTGGGCAGCACTAAAAAAATCACCATTGATGTACGCGTGGTCGCCGCAACAAATCAAAAGCTGGAAGACCTTGTTGAGCAACGGTTGTTCAGAACAGACCTATACTACCGCATGAATTCCATCACCCTGCACATTCCACCCCTGAGAGAGCGGAAAGAGGATATCGCTCCCATGTTTTATCATTTCCTCAACAGTTATTCTGAATCCATCCGCAAACCGATACATGCTGTTGATTCCCGGGTAATAGAATGGCTGTCGGATTACCATTTCCCCGGAAATGTGCGCGAACTGAAGCACCTGGTAGAACGAGCCATCATCCTGAGCAATGACAACACCCTCAAACTGAGTCATTTTATAAGCCCGGGAAAAATTTTCACCAAGACCAGTCATAACGAAATACCTGCAACCACCACCAGTTTGCAGGAACTGGAAAAACAGACCATTGTTATCGCTTTGAAAAAAGCGAAGTACGTGAAAACAGAAGCAGCACGTTTGTTGAAAATCTCACGCCAGTCCCTCGACAGGAAAATTGAGAAGTACAGTATTCCTGTTAACTGGAATTAAATTCCCTATATAACATATCATTATAAATACGCTTAACCGGGCATGCCCGAAATCGGGCACTATTCTGAAATGCCCTGTTTATTAACACTTCCATTACATTATGCCCGATTTCGGGCACATCTCCCCTGCGTACAATCCCTAAAAAACACCATATATCGCTGTAATACAGCTATATACATGGTGCGGCATGAAATTTGCCATTGGATGCCCCTCAACCCATTAATACATCTACTGTGAATATCTTATTCATACACTACGATCCGGAAATGGAGGAAGAGATCCAGGAGTATCTGAGTTTCCATAAGCGAACCGGCTTTTTTGCCAGGAATACCGAGGAGGCAATCCGTATGCTGAACCACTACGTGGTATCCCTGGTTGTTTTGCAGATCAGCAACCTGCGCGACGCGGCCATACTCAAGTACATCAATGAGAATTACCAGCACCTGGAAGTGCTGATCATGGCCAGCAGGGATTACGACGACATCATCTCCATTTTCAGTAAAGGAAGATACAAGCTGTCACGCCAAACCCAGCACCTGTCGGAGCTGAAGGATTGTATCGATACTTATTGCCAGGTGGAATTGTAAAACCAAAAACACACATTATGAAAAAATTTTTACTTTTAACTTTAGCGCTGCTTTTTGTGGTGCTTAGTAGTTGGGCACAGACAACGCGTGAAGTGCCGGGAACGTACGCCACAATAACAGCTGCTATTAATGCCGCCAGTCCGGGTGATATCATAAATGTTGCGGCCGGTACTTATGTTGAATGGGTTACTGTTGAAAAACAACTTGAGTTGCGGGGACCAAACTGGAACACCCCTGGATCCGGCAGCCGTGTGCCTGAAGCTATAATTAAATTCCCCGCTGATATTGCTGGAGGCACAGGAGGTTCATTGCTTGATATAGGCGTATATAATTCGACCAGCACTGCTGCTGATGGAACGATCATCAAGGGATTCATGCTTGACGGCAGCGACTACAATGTGGGTTATGAAACTGAAGGGATTAAATCATATCAAAGCGGTGTTGTTATTCAAAACAACATCGTTAAAAATTTCAACCGTATGGGGATTACC
>CAIYJU010000126.1 GCA_903926565.1 uncultured Bacteroidales bacterium | reverse complement strand
ATCCTCATGAAAGTCGGCGATTGAGCCGATCCTTACCCTCATGCGCAACAAGCCCATGTTGCACTGATCAGCACCACGCTGATCTTCGGCTTTGCATACAACATCGTGAAGGGATTGATGCCGGTGATGTTGTCGCCGATGCAACTTATCTTCATCCGCATGCTTGGCGGCATGATCGTTTTCTGGCTGTTTCAGAAACTTTTTGTTCCTGAAAAGGTTGAACGAAAAGACCTCTTCAAACTGGCTGTTTGCGGCATGTTTGGGTTTGCCCTGAATCAGACACTTTTTTATGAAGGATTAAACCTGAGCACCCCTGTGGATGCCTCACTCATACATGTTCTGAACCCAATCCTGGTTATGCTGTTCGCCAGTCTCCTCCTCGGAGAGAAACTCAGCTGGAAAAAAGCAGGGGGCGTTGCCCTTGGCGCATCCGGTGTGCTTATCCTTGTACTCTATGGACGTAATCTGAGTTTTGACGGGAATCATTCACTTGGCAACATGCTGATATTCCTGAACGTTGTCTTTTATGCGCTCTACCTGGTGATGATCAAGCCATTGATCGGAAAATATCACACTACCACCATCTTAAAATGGGTCTCTTTCTTTGGTTTTTTATTTATCCTGCCGCTTTCTGCCAGGCAATCCCTGGAAATTAATTTTTCAGCCATTACTTTGCCTGCCTGGCTGGGCATTCTTTACATTATATTCCTCAACACTTTTTTGGCGTACCTGCTGATCAATTTTGCACTTAAAAGCCTGAGTACAACCGTGGTCAGTTACTACAGCTACCTGCAACCGGTGATTGCTGCGATCATGTCGGTTTCCATAGGCCAGGGGAGCATCACCCTGCCAAAGATCGTGGCAGCGGGGCTGATTTTTTCCGGGGTTTATATGGTGAACCGTTCATCCTCAAATTCTCCCCCGGCCCAACTTGTATCACCTCACCCCCCTGCCCCATAGCCGTCAACCTTAGAAATAACATAAACGGATACAGTACTTTGGACAAACAACATTCAACCTTGAAACGCCTGTATAATATAGGGGGTTACATGATTCCCTACAGTCAAAATTAAAAGAGACGTTAGAAACTGTTTTCACTCCCAATGAGTTGATGTTTACGGCAAGGAAATCAGGTTTTTGTAAAAGGAAATCCAAAGTTTCCCCATCAGTGTTCTTTGATTTAATGATGTATGATGTTAGTTCTGCGACAAGCAAAAGTTTGAACCAGATAGCTATCGAAGCCAAGTCGGAGCATGATATTGGTATTAGTAAACAAGGGATCGATAAGAAGTTCAACGAACAAGCCGTTACCTTTATGAAGCTTTTAATAGAAAAACAGCTTTCGCAGGAGTTAGGAAATCAGATAGATGCAGGCTGGTTAAGTTCGTTTAACCGGGTCAGCATTAAAGATGGGACACGCTTTGATCTTCCAGAAGCTTACAAAGAGCTTTTTCCTGGTTCCGGGGGTAGTGCCTCCAAAGCAGGCGCCTGTCTGCAGTTTGAATACGATATAAAAAGCGGGCACATCCTGGACCTGAACCTTACTGCTGCCAACAGGCCTGATGCCAGAGATGCCACAGAAGTATTAGATACAGTTACCAATAATGATCTGGTGATAAGGGACCTGGGGTATTATGCTTTCACGTCATTATTCAATATTGCAAGTAAAGGAGCATATTTTATTTCAAGGCTTGGCTATAAAACGAATGTCTATAAGAATGGCAAAGGGGGTCTAGAAAAACTCGATTTTAAGGTGCTTTATCATGAGATGAAACAGCATGGTTTATCCCGGGTATGCGAAAATGTATGGATTGGAACAAAAGCAAAGATTCCCGTGCGTTTGGTAATAGAACTTATGCCTGAATCAGTATATGAACAGCGCATGAAAAAAACCAATAAGATTCATAAGAAAAAAGGTTATCAAACAAGCGAAGAATACAAGTTTATGTCCAGGTTCAACCTTTTTATAACAAATGCACCGGAAACAATGTTGCCGGACCAAGTTGTGCCTGTCCTGTATAGGATCCGCTGGCAAATCGAGTTGATTTTTAAAATTTGGAAGTCGATAATTGGAATACACCATAACCGCAAGATGAAATACGAACGATGGCTATGCTTGTTGCATTTTAAGCTACTACTGATGATTATCAATTGGAATTTCATCCTGCTACAGCGTAACTACATGTATAGATACAACGGTCGATTGTTAAGCCTTAACAAATGTTTTAAAACCCTATTTGATAACAGCCACCGGTTGAGAAGCGCTCTCAAACAAGGAGTAAAAGGAATTATAAAATTTACACAGTGGGTGGATAAAACACTAAGGGAAAATCACTGGTTAGAAAAGAAAAAAAAATCACTAGGATTGGAAAAAATATTCTATTTATTATATTGTAAATCAAATATATATGTGTATATTTGATAAAAAAAACGGGACACTCCCGACGAGTAAAATCCCGTTAAAAAACCTAAAAAAGTTCTTTGATATGAGCAAAAGTATTAAAATTAACCCCATTCTCCAAAGGAATGGGGAAAAAAATAGCTATGTCATTTACTGTCAATGTTTTAATTGTATTTAGGTTGACGGCTATGCCCCCTGCCCCCTCTCCTGAAGGAGAGGGTGAGGAGAGTTCTCCAAAACATTAAATTGTTAGAAAAAGTGCCGGAAAGGCAACAGTATCCATTCGAATATTTTTTCGATGAGGGGGCGGCGTTTCCACTCCGGATAGTCGAGTTCCTGGGAGTTAAGGATGGTCTCAGCTACATGGTCACGAAGCTGCCGCAAAATGTCGGGCTCTGACCCGATCAGGGCAATCTCATACTGATAACGGAAACTGCGAAAATCGAAATTTGCACTTGAGATGGAGAATATTTCATCATCAATCACGAGCAATTTTGCATGCAGGTTATGCGGCAGGTAAAAAAGCAGCTTTATGCCTGCATTGTGAAGCAGGCCAAGGTATTTGTTGCGAAGGATATCAACCATGCGCATGTCGGATTGTTTGGGCATGATGACTTCAACCAGTACGCCACGTTTACTGGCATCCATCATGGCTTTGCGAAGCTGGTAACCAGGAAGAAAATAGGGAGTTTCTATCACCACAGAATGTACCGCTTGCCTTATGAGCTGGGTGTAGCGTTTCCTCAGTCTCTGGAACTGGATGGAAGGGACATCCCTGATAATTTCAAAGTCACCGGACCTGATCTTCCGTGTGAATGTAACTTTATTTGTAATGATAAATGGATTAAACGCATTAAAATTCTCCAGAAATACCTTTTTAAACGAAACCGCGAGCTGACCTTCCATGCGAAGGCACAGTTCGCGCCAGTTGAGGTTGTAGCCGGTAATATTTGCGGAACCAATATAGCTGATTGCATCGTCGATGACTAATATTTTACGGTGATCACGCCGGTGCCCGCGGGTAAAAATATCTGTATTGATCTTGATTTTCTCGAAAAATTTCACCTCACCGCCCATCCTGATCAGTTCGGTGAAAAATGTTTCAGATACAGGACCCTTTCCCCAGGAATCGATGAGGATTTTAACTTTCACCCCTTCCCTCGATTTTTTTGTAAGTGCATCGCGAAAACGAACTCCCATGTGATCATTGGCGAATTTGTATGTTTCAAGAAAAACATACTCCTTTGCCTGTGCTATATCGATAAGCATCAGGTTGTAAAATTGCAAAGTGTCGTCGATGATCCGGAATTCCATTGCTCAAATTTAGCGAAAAGGATCAACTCTATCGGCATGGAATCCCGGAAATGGATAAATTTTCCGTAAGTTTGCTTAAAATAAGAACAACATGATCAAATCGATGACCGGTTACGGAAAATCAGTGCTTGATATTACCGGACGGAAACTCACCATAGAAATTAAAACGCTCAACAGCAAACAACTCGACCTGAACCTGAAAATACCCGGTTATTTTCGTGAAAAGGAGTGGGAAGTCAGGGGTATGCTCACACAGCACTTTGAACGCGGCAAAATCGATTTTTTTATTGGCACTGAGGTTACCGGCGAGATGCTTAATTATTCGATCAACCGTTCACTCGCAAAAAAATATCATGACGAATTAAAAGAACTGGCATCGGAACTTGGTTTACAATCTCCTGCAGAGATGCTATCCATGGTAATAAAGATGCCTGATGTGATGCAAACCAGTCGTGATGAATTAAGTGAGCATGACTGGCCTTCCATCTCGGGTGCAATTTCGGACGCCATGCTACAGGCTGATAGTTTCAGGATGAATGAAGGCAAGGTACTGGAGGAGGATATGGTAGGGCGTGTACAAACCATCCTTCATCTGCTTGAGGCAGTTGAACCTTATGAGAAACAGCGCATCACCGACTTACGGGAAAAAATGCTCCGTGATTTTTCGAAATACAGCGGTGATTTCAATGGTTCTGCTCCTGACCAGAACCGCTTTGAGCAGGAGCTGATCTATTACCTGGAGAAACTTGACATCACAGAGGAGAAAGTACGCCTGTTAAAGCATTGCAGGTATTTTCTGGAAACCTTGAATGAGGTGGTTTCCCAGGGGAAAAAACTTGGTTTTGTCACCCAGGAGATGGGCCGCGAGATCAACACCATCGGCTCCAAGGCCAGTGATGCAGATATTCAAAAGATTGTGGTGCAGATGAAGGATGAGCTGGAGAAGATTAAGGAGCAGCTCGGGAATATACTTTAAGGAAGTGTTAAGTGTTAAGTGTTAAGGGGTTAAGGTCAATCTTTATTCAGGAGGAAAATGTCTGGAAAAGCGATTATTGTTTCAGCTCCTTCGGGGGCTGGGAAGACAACCATTGTCAAGCATCTTTTAAAGGTCATTCCTGAACTGGAGTTCTCTATTTCTGCGTGCAGCAGACCAAAGCGGGAAGAGGAGACTCACGGGAAAGATTACTATTTTATTAATGCTGATGAATTCAGGGAACTGATCACCCGGGATGAATTTGTGGAGTGGCAGGAGGTTTATCCCGGCAGTTATTATGGAACTTTAAAGACGGAGATGCACCGTATCTGGTCACTGGGGAAAACACCCATATTTGACGTGGATGTTGTTGGCGCCGTTAACTTAAAAAAGTATTTTGGCGATACCGGACTGGGCATATTTATCCATCCTCCATCCATTGAGGAGCTTGAAAACCGGTTAAAAAAACGGGGCACCGAATCGGAAGAAACCTTGCGCAAAAGAATAGGTAAAGCAGAATATGAGCTCACCTTTGCATCGCATTTCGACATTGTCATCATCAATGACAACCTCGAAGTAAAGTGCCGGGAAATTGCAGAACTGGTAAAACGTTTCCTGGATGAATGATGCCGGGAGTGTTAAATAGATGACATCCTTAGTTCCTGATACACCGCACGGTGTTCCCGGTGGTCTTCGCACTGAAACTCATTTGGTTGTTAAAGCCGAGTAAGACAATCCCTCCTGAAATCCCATTGGTTTCCGCACTGCTCCAATAGTTACCCTCAACGCCGCGATATGTAAGCATGCCATCCCAGGGATAGAGAAACCCTGCCTTGTGAAGTGATAATGGACCAAAAAAGGGATCCCCGGGCCACGACCATTGATTTTTTACAGTAGTCCATTCCGAGTAAGTAGGAAGACGCCAGCCGCTGCTCATCCCTAACAAAAGTGCACATGGATCGTTGGCAGCAATCCAGTCGCTGCTTTCAAGAATATCAGCGATCCATACTGTGTTTGGGGTTCGGTTGATTCCATCATGTTTATATCCCTGCGGCCGGTTAAACTGCCAGTACCATCCTGCTGAGGCTTCCGTATCGTCATCCATGGCTGCGGCCTCATGAGTTGCCCCCAGGTTCTGGGTGATCCAGCATGTATTGGGTCCTGTTACTTCATATAACACATTACCGTAGGTAACGGTTTTATTCACAGGAGCCACACCACTCCCGATAGCAAGATGGGTCCTGGTAAAGCTCACACCGCAACAGGTATACGTTGTTCCTGACAAGGTGGTAGAGGCAGAGTGACCACACAAATTGTACGCCCACACATATATGTTATATGGTGTGTTACACGTCAGGCCCGACTGTGTCAAGGTGTTGGCCGGACCATTCTCGGTTGCAGTAGCGAAATCATCAACCGTGTTGTATCTGTAACCGGCAGCGTCGTTACTGGTATTCCACGTCCATACAACGCTGGTTTCCGAATACCCGTTGGTTCCGGCAACCGGAGCTGCTGGCACTGCACCATAAACCGTAATTGGTTTACCCGCTGAAGGAATTCCATTGCCGCAGATATTTGTTCCTGTCACCGTAAGGTTGCCCGAAGTGGCTGATGAAAAGTCGGCAGTAATGGCGTTGGTGTTTTCACCGGAGGCGATGGTTAAGCCTGTACCGGTATAATTCCACACATATCCCGTGGCACCGTTGATGGCATCAACCGAATATGCAATCCCTTGCTGGTTGTCGCATAAGGCGGCTGTGCCTGTAATCGTTCCTGCAGCTGCAGGAAGCGGACAGGCAAGGCAATGAATTGTTTCCCAGGCTGAGGTGATGGCGTTATAGGTATCATAACACCGGGTTGTTGTATTGAAGATCATTAACCCGTCGGCAGGTGACTCAATGACATCCCGGTCAGCAGTCGTCATGCGCGGAATAAGCAAACCTTTGCTGGTCGATTTTACATCGAGCATGGCTGAGTTGTCGGGTGCGCTGTTGTCGGCGTTAATGCCCACCTGGGCGTAAGATACTACGCCTGCAAGCAGGAACAGGAGGAGAAACGAAGTGATATTTTTCACAGGAGATTGTTATGTTTAACTTGCAAATATAGTTAATTTGGATTAATTACAAATAAAGAACCCGGTCAATGCAAAAAGCCAATTTTTTGACATGTAACCCGTGTGCTTCATTCGTTGGTTCGCACTCATGGCACACTCAGTCTCTGATGCAACGGACGCTACGGCCGGCTGCCTTGTTGCCGCTGGCCATGTTGCTGCCGCCACCGTCGAAGCCCAGGACCCAGCAGGAAGTCAAACTGTTCTGAGTACTGCTCAAATAATTGCCGTCAGAACCCCGGAGGGCCAGCAAACCAGTGAGGTTGTTGAGGTTGCCTGCACCATGCATTTGCAACCCTGAGTTGAAAGGCCCGTTCCATTCGATCCAGTTTCCTGTAGCATCCACATTGGTCCATTCTGTTCGGGTAGGTATCCGCCAGGCAACGCCTAATAGCAGGGAACATGGATCGCTGGCTGATTCCCAGTCAGAATTTTCCGAGATCGAAGTGATCCAGGTGGTATTTGGCGTTCGCGTGGTGCCATCATGTTGATACCCTTGCTTTCGATTAAACTGCCAGTACCAGCCTGCCGAGGCCTCAGTGGCGTCATCAACTGTATTGGGAGGCTGGGTGGCGCCCAGGTTGCGGTTGATCCAGCACTTGCTGGTTTCGCCCGGGATATTGGTCACCGAACCGTATGTCACCGTTTTGGTGACCGCTGCCACGGTTCCGGCTGTGTGCGTCCTCGTAAAAGAGGAACCACACGTAAGGGCCTGTCCCTGAATAATTAATGGCTCGCTGTTTCCGCAGGCATTGTAGGACCATACGTACCGCGTGTAACTGGTTCCCTGGGTAAGTCCTGTTTCGGTTTT
>CAIYJU010000125.1 GCA_903926565.1 uncultured Bacteroidales bacterium | reverse complement strand
ATATCTGGCCAATTCCATTTTTTGAAATATCAGACCGTAATTTTAACGTGTGGTGGGAAACAAAAGATCTTCAGAAACTTACTTATGGGATCGATTTTACTTTCTTCAATGTGAGGGGGAGAAATGAAACATTGAAGATTCTGACACATTTCGGGTATAACCAGAAGTTTGGTTTTGTTTATAAAATGCCGTACCTGAATTCAAAGAAAACGATTGGAGTCGCTTTCGGCGCTGGTCTTGAGTTGAGTCGTGAATTACCGGTTGTAACCAAAAATAACGAGCCTGTCTATATCCGGAATAATTTGACATACCTGAAAAAATTGATAAGCGGTTCGGGGGAACTAATCTTCAGGCCTGATTTTTATAGTACACATACTTTCCGTACGGGATATTCCTGTTTTACATTTGATTCTTCAGTCACGAAAATTCCCGGATTTGTCATTAATAAATCAGATATTCAGCAGTTTATAACATTTAACTACCTGTACAGGAACGACCGCCGGGATGTTCAGTACTACCCGCTTAAGGGGTATTGCCTGGAATTTGAACTGAATCATTCGGTTCCTTATTCAACGGCCTTCAACAGCTATTTCCGAACAAATCTCAGGATCTATCTGCCATTAAGTAACAGATGGTTTCTGGCAACCGGTTTGTCAGGGAAATTGAGTTTTGAAAAAGAACAGCCGTATTATCTGCAGCGCGGTTTAGGTTATCTGCGGGATTATGTGCGCGGATATGAGTATTATGTAGTTGATGGTCAGCATTATGTGCTGTTTAAGAGTAATCTGAAATTTGCATTGTTACCACCTTATGTTGGTAAAATAAGTTTTCTTGGTAGTTCAAAATTCAATACTGTTCCGATTGCGATATATCTCAATGCATTCCTTGACATGGGGTACGTGTATAATTATTCAGAATCATCACCCGGTATCATTGATGATGGCAACACCCTGGAGAATTGTCTCCTGGTTGGATATGGTCTTGGGATTGACCTGGCAACCTACTACGATGTGGTTGTTCGAATTGAAGCCTCAATGAACCGGATGGGCCTGCCGGGAATTTATTTGCATTTTGTTGCCCCCATATAGCTCTGAATGCCTCTCCAATTAAAAATAGCTGTACCTTTGCACGCTTATTTTGAGAAACCTGAAATTTCATGAACATTGCCCTTTTTGGTAAAACTGTAACAGATGCAGTCCTGCCCTACATCCAGGAATTGGTAGATGCATTGAACGGTCTGAACGGGATTACCCTGATTTATCAACCTTTTTATGAGAGCCTGCAGAACAGGATTCTATTTAAAAAGGAACCTGTTCTTTTTACGAAACAGGCAGAAATAGAGCAGAAGGCCGACTTTTTGTTTTCCATAGGAGGTGACGGAACTATCCTCGACGCTGTCGGTCTGGTGGGAGAATCAGGAATACCTGTCACAGGAATTAACCTTGGAAGATTGGGGTTTTTGTCCAGCA
Organism: uncultured Bacteroidales bacterium; assembly: GCA_903926565.1. Classification (GTDB taxonomy): domain Bacteria; phylum Bacteroidota; class Bacteroidia; order Bacteroidales; family FEN-979; genus CAIVAT01. The sequence goes on along the minus strand of CAIYJU010000125.1, from coordinate 35,207 downwards.
TCTCAAAGGAGCGGATACTTCCTGCCATTGAGGCAATTCAAAATGGTGATTATCAAATTGAAAGAAGGTCGTTGCTGAAACTGTCATCCCCGGTGGGTTTGTTTGGTTCAACCAATTGTGCGATGAATGACCTTACGGTGTCTAAACCCAATGTAATGTCGCTGCTTACCATTAAAACATGGATAAACAATGAATTTCTGAATGCCTATTGGGCAGACGGACTGATTGTTGCCACCCCGACCGGATCAACAGCCTATTCGTTGAGTTGTACCGGCCCGATTATTTCACCGGATTCCGAAACGTTTCTCATCACACCCATTGCCAGTCATAATCTGACGGTACGGCCGATAATCATCAGGGATGATTCTGAAATAAGGATCCGGGTTGGAGGTAAGAGTTCCGAGTTCCTGGTTAGTCTCGATTCGAGGGTTGAAAAGGTTGACAATTCGGTCGAACTGATCATTTGCAAGGCATCTTTCAAGATCAATCTGCTCAGGTTGACGGATAAGAATTTTTTTCAAACCATCCGTGAAAAATTAAACTGGGGTCTTGATAACCGGAATTAGTAAAATATTTGGGCTTAACCGCCTGTTCATCCAATAAATGACAGATCTGTCCGTTAATAAAAGTTGTTGAGAGAAACAATCCACATAGAATTAGCAAACTGCATGAATCGTCGTAGTCCTCGCACATTTTTCCTGGCACTCCTGCTGATTTTATCATGCTTATCTGTTAAATCCCAGGATATGGAGGTAGGCTTCGCAGCAGGTGGCTCCTATTATCTGGGCGACCTGAATCCCGGAAAGCATTTCATGAATACCAATTTTTCCTATGGGTTGGTCGCCAGGCTTAATCTCGACACACGCTGGTCGGTGAAATTGAGTGGCATGAGAGGAAAAATTAAAGGTGATGCTGCTTCCAGCAACTATCTTCCTGACCGTGGATTGCAATTTACAACTGATTTGACCGACATATCCGGTGTGGTAGAATTTAATTTTATGCCTTATTTTACGGGAAGCCGAATGAACGTAATATCGCCGTATATTTACAGCGGCGTTTCTGTGTTCTTTTTTGACCCTTATTCCAATGGCGTATCATTACGGTCAATGGGGACAGAAGGGCAGAATGTAGGTTACGACGGGCGTAAACCATATGGTTCCGTGAGTGTATCAATTCCTCTTGGACTGGGTGTCAAGGTAAGCCTTGCAAAAAGGGTAGGTTTGCAGGTTTATTGGGAAATACATAAAACATTTAATGATTACCTTGATGATGTAAGTACTACTTATTATCTTGATGGTAAATCTGTTTCAAAAGATGATGCAGCAGCCGTATTGTCTGACCCTACCCTGAGCCATGAGCCTGGTATGCAAAGGGGAAATGCGTCAAATAATGACTGGTTTGCCTTTTTTGGGCTTTCATTAACGTATAAATTTAACCTGTTGTCGTCAAAAAAATGCCGGGATCTGGAACATTGATTTTCCTGTTTTCATTATGATAGAAATCAAAGACCAAATTGATAAGAAAAAATTGCCGGTTCACGTTGCCGTGATCATGGATGGCAATGGTCGTTGGGCTAAGAAACGTGGTTTCATTCGGACGCTTGGACATGAAAAGGGTGTGGATGCGGTGCGCAACACCGTTGAAGCTGCGGCTGAACTTGGCATTCAGTATCTGACAATGTATGCATTTTCCACGGAAAATTGGAATCGCCCGAAATATGAAATTGATGCACTGATGCGTATCCTGGTTAATTCGCTTAACAAGGAGATGAAAACCCTGATGAAGAATAATGTCAGACTTAAAGCCATTGGTGATTTAAACAGTTTGCCTGCCAAAAGCCTCCGTGAATTGAGGAAAGCCATCGATGAAACGAAGAATAATACCGGGCTGACTTTAATACTTGCGCTGAGTTACAGCTCCCGGTGGGAACTTGTTGAAGCAGCTCGCTCAATTGCACGAAAAGTTGAGGCTAAAGAGTTGACGGCTGACCAGATAGACCTGTCAGTTTTCACCTCCTTTCTGACAACAGCTGAAATTCCCGATCCTGAATTTTTAATCCGTACAAGCGGGGAGTTTCGTATCAGCAATTTTCTGCTTTGGCAGATTGCTTATGCAGAATTATATTTCACCAATACATTATGGCCTGATTTTGGTAAAGACGATTTTTACAATGCCATTCTTGATTTTCAGAGGCGGGAGAGAAGATTTGGGCTTACGAGTGAACAGATTAATGAAATTGAAGGAAAACTACGTAAATAGACCTTAATGAGACTTCACAACCTGCTGATAATATTATTTATTCTGCTTTTTTCACTGCCGCTTTCAGCTCAGATTAGTTTGGGAGACAATTTAGTTACAGATTATGCCAGTCCTAAGGAATTTTACATTGGCGGAATCACTGTAAGCGGGGTGAAGTATCTTGACGGGAATGTTTTAATCATGCTTTCCGGTCTGACGGTTGGAGATAAGATAAAGGTTCCCGGTGAGAAAATTTCGCAGGCAGTAAGGAAGCTTTGGGAGCAGGGACTTTTTGAAGATATCAAGGTTTCAGTATCCAAAGTAGTCGATAACCAGATATTTATCAATTTTCAATTAAAGGAGCGCCCAAGACTTTCGAAATTCCAGTTCAACGGGATAAAAAAATCCGATGCGGATGACATCCGTCAGAAAATTCGTTTGGTTAAGGGTGACTATGTCACTGATAATTTAATACTGAAAACCAAAAATATCATCAGGAAGTTCTACAATGACAAGGGATTTCTGAATACAGACGTTGAGATTGTCTTGAAGAAGGATACCGCCAGCTCCAATGAGGTGACCATGTACATTAACATCGACAAAAACGAAAAGGTGAAGGTGTATACCATCAATATTCATGGAAATCAACAAATCGGATCTGATGTGATCAAAGCTTCTTTGAAAAAAACCAAGGAGAAAAGCCTTTTCAATCCGATGAACGACATGGACAAAGTTGTATATAATTCAGCAAAAGAAGCTGCAACTCTGGACTTTCTTGAAATCGGCAACGTATTGGAAAAGCAGGCAAGCGACAACATCCGGTTGCGGATTTTCAAATCTTCCAAATTCATTGATGATGATTACCAGGCAGACAAACTGTTGCTGGTCGGGAAGTATAATGCTTTGGGTTATCGGGATGCCCGGGTTGTTAAAGATTCCATTTCAAAGAATCCTGATAATACAATCAACATCGATCTCTGGCTTGAAGAAGGACCGAAATATTATATCAGGAGCATCACCTGGATTGGAAATACAAAATATAATGCAAAATTCCTTGATCGTATCCTGAAAATCAGGGCGGGTGAGGTTTATGATCAGAGTGCACTGGAAGAGGCGCTTACCTATAATCCCAATGGTGCCGACATCCGATCCCTGTATATGGATGATGGTTATCTTTTCTTTGATGTGGTGCCTGTGGAAACCAGGGTTCAGAATGACTCTGTTGACATTGAAATCCGGATGCGTGAGGGGAAACAGGCAATTGTGAATAAGGTTAGCATAAAGGGGAATACCAAAACAAACGATCATGTTGCATTACGGGAGGTACAAACCCGGCCTGGTCAGCTTTTTAGCCGGGACCGGCTTATCAGGTCGCAACGGCAATTGGCCCAGTTAAAGTATTTCGATGCCGAGAAACTAACCCCGAATGTCAACCCCAATCCTGAAGACGGAACTGTTGATATCGGTTACGAAGTAACGGAGACATCATCTGATCAGATTGAACTTTCAGGTGGCTGGGGATACGGCAGGATTGTCGGTACAGTCGGGTTGTCGTTTAACAATTTTTCATTAAAGAATATTGCGAATCTGAAAGCATGGAAACCGATTCCTGCCGGTGACGGCCAGAAACTGGGGCTCCGTTTTCAGACCTACGGGAAAGGATACTACAGTTATAGTTTCTCCTTCACCGAGCCCTGGATGGGTGGCAGAAAACCTGTGGCGCTCAGTTTATCCTATTATCATTCAAAATACACCAATGGATTGGCTGCCAATGATGTAGGTTATTCTTATATGAAGATTGACGGAGTTTCTGTAGGCCTTGGAACTCAATTGCATTGGCCGGATGATTATTTTTCCCTGTACCATTCACTTAACTTCAACAGGTATAATACCCACAACTGGTCGTCATTGTTTACCTTCGGGGGCAGTGATGGTACCTACAATTCACTGAGTTATGCAATCGCCTTATCCCGTAATTCCGTAGATGCCCCCATCTTTGCTAAAAACGGCTCTGAGTTTACAATCAATTTTGAATTGACCCCTCCTTATTCTTTGTTTAAAGGTGATGTAGATTATAAATCCATGCCTGTAAATGAACGTTATAAATGGATTGAGTTCTATAAAATAAAGTTCAAAGCTGCATGGTATATCAACCTGATCGAAAAACTTGTTATGACACCACGAATCCGTGTCGGATTCCTTGGAACGTATAACAAGGAACTTGGGGTAACTCCGTTTCAACGTTTTTACCTGGGAGGTGATGGTCTGTCTGGCACCAACAACATGGATGGACGTGAACTTATCGGCATGAGAGGATATACGAACAATTCGCTCACACCCGGCTACCCGGTTCCCATCGGTGGAACTGTTTATACAAAGTACACTCTTGAATTGCGTTACCCGATATCTCTGAATCCGAGTGCGACAATTTTCGGATTTGGCTTTGTTGAAGCAGGAAATGACTGGCTTTACTGGAGTAATTTCAACCCGTTCAATGTTTACCGTTCCGCAGGCTTTGGCATCAGGGTGTTTTTGCCGATGTTCGGACTTCTCGGACTCGACTGGGGATACGGGCTCGACGCAGTCCCCGGAGTTCCCGGGGCCAATGGAGGCCAGTTCCATTTCTCCATAAATTCATCTATTGATTAGTTCCTGTAACCTTTTTTTAATGAAGTATTAAAACGTAAGAACATGAAAAAGTCAGCTTTAATTTTTACGGTTATCATTTTTACCGCGATGTTGGTTCAGGCTCAAAAGTTTGCCTATGTCGACACTCAGTATATCCTCGACAATATACCTGAATTTGCTGAAGCCCAGTCACAACTTGATGAGATTTCTGTTCAGTGGCAAAAGGAGATTGAAACCAAATTTGCCGAGGTCGATAAAATGTATAAGGACTATCAAACCCAGGCAGTCCTGCTTCCTGATGACATGAAAAAGAAGAAGGAGCAGGAAATTGTTGATAAGGAAAAGGAAGCCAAGAATCTGCAGCGTAACCGTTTCGGCAAGGAAGGTGATTTGTTTAAAAAACGCCAGGAACTTGTAAAACCAATCCAGGAGAAAATTTACAATGCGATTCAGGAACTTTCAACCAACAATAATTATGCTGTCGTATTTGACAAAGGTGGCAGCCTGACAATGATGTATGCCAATCCTAAATATGATATCAGCGATGATGTTCTTGATAACCTCGGAGCTAACCTGAATAACAGGAAGGGTAAAGGAAAAACAGGAAGTTCTTCTCCGACAGGCACCAAACCATCAGGTTCCGGTGAACCTTCATCCGGTACAAAATCTGACAGCCCGAATGAAAAGCCCGCCGGAGGAACTGAATCCAGGGAGCCGAAAAAATAAAAAAAATGTTTACTTTTGCATACCAAATCGTAGTATTAACCTTTAATTTTTGAAAATGAAAAAATTAGCTAAGTTCTTTGCAGTTGTGGCATTAATCGTTGGTTGTTCGTTTGCATCACAAGCACAAAATCCGGTCAAGATTGGATACATTGATTTCAACACACTTTTGGCTGCAATGCCGGGAATTGATTCGGTGAAGATAAAACTTCAAACCTATCAGAAAACATTGACAGATCAGATGGATGCCATGAAGGCTGAGTTTGAAAATAAGTACCAGGACTATCAATCACAAGCCGCCAGCATGTCAGATCTGATCAAACAAACCAAAGAAAAGGAACTGTCAGATCTTCAGGGACGTATTGATGCATTCCAGCAAAAGGCCAGCCAGGATCTTCAGTCTAAACAGCAGGAGTTGGTGGCACCGTTCATCGACAAGGCAAAGGCAGCGATCAAAGATGTAGCCAAGGAAAATAAATTCACCTACATTCTTAATGCCATCGAAGACGTAGTTATTTATAAAGATGAGGCTGATGATGTTATGACACTTGTGAAGAAAAAACTTTCTATTCAATAACTGAATGAGTTAATGCAATGAAAAAGCCGGTATCACTAAGTACCGGCTTTTTTATTGCATTCGCTGAATCAGCTCCCTGCCCACATAGTCACTTTTTTCCTGTTTGTTGTTGAATTTGGTGTTTAAAAAATTTGGAAAAAAAAGAAGACGCAGAATGACGAAAAAAATAAATAGCTTGATGAGGATAATTGTCCAGAGACGCTTGCCCAGCGTCATGCTGAGAAACCCCTCCTTATAAAACAGCCATATACGTCGCAGAAGGTTCAAGATTTGTAAGAGTTATCGTTTTACCCATCAAATTACCAGCTTCCGCCAGCACCTCCGCCGCCAAAACTTCCGCCGCCAAAGCCGCCAAAGCCGCCACCGCCACCGCCTCCAAAGCCGCCGCCGCCTGAACTGAAATCATTCCATGAACCACTATGTCCGCGGCCCATGGACCCCAATAGAAAGAAGGCTGTCCAGAATGGAATGTTTTTACCTACCGACATTCCCTGGGCGCGGCTCCCCTTAATTAGCATAAACACAACTCCAATAATGATCAGAGGAATAAGTAAAGCAAAAGGACTGGATTTTTTCTTATTTCTTTTATTGTACTGGTCGGCAGTGTACTCTCCTTTGGCCAGTGAAATCATCGTTGAAGTTGCTGATTCAATTCCGGCATAATAGTTCCCGGCCCGAAAATTGGGAATCATTTCATTCTCCACAATCCGCTTGGCCAAAGCATCAGGTATGGCCCCTTCAAGGCCGTAGCCGGTCTGAATGCACACCTCTCCTTTATCATTGGCATATTTGGGCTTTACGAGCACTACTGCGCCATTATTCTTTCCTTTTTGCCCGACCCCCCATTTTTCACCAATCAATCGCGCAAACTCATTTTTATCATAATTGTTCAGTGATTTAACGACCACAACAACAATCTGGGTGGAGGTAGAGTCGTTGAAAGTGACAAGTTTTCTTTCCAGGCTCTGAATTTCATCTGCATTCAACACTCCTGCAAAGTCATTTACCAGCCTCGGCGGATCCGGTCTTGCAGGTATATCCTGGCTTTTAACAGTCCCGTAAAACGCCAGCAAAACCAGCAGAAATATCAAAACCTTCTTATATCGTACCATCTTAATCGCTTAACACTTAACACTTAATACTTAACACTTAACACTTCCCTAGTCCTTTCCAAACGAAATATCATCCGGTAACTCATTTACATCATTGCGATGATGTGGAAAATGCGTTCTCAGGTGTATTCCGGCGGCTGTAATTGCGTCAATCAGGCCATCGGTAAAATGATTCTCCCTGAAATGATTAAGCATATTTGTTTTAATGTCATTCCAGAAGTTATCCGGAACGACTTTGTTAATTCCGCTGTCGCCAATGATTGCAAACCGGCGGTTTTTAACTGCCAGGTAGATTAAAACCCCGTTACGAAGTTCGGTGTTGTTCATGCCAAGCTGCTTGAAAATAAAGGCGGCACGATCCATTACATCTCCTGTAAAGGTGTTTTCAATGTGAACACGAATCTCTCCCGAGGTATCAAGTTCAGCATTCATGATGGCCTGTTTGATGTCTTCCTGCTCTTGTTTCGAGAAGAAGTCTGTTGCTGTGATACCCATAGCTTATTTAATATGGTCTTAGGTCTTTCTTTGTGCCATTGTGCCTCCTTTGTGTCCTTGTGGTTAGTATTTCTTACCACAAAGACACAAAGGTAACCACAAAGACCACGAAGGATTAATTATTAAAACTGAACTTCCGGTGCTTTTTCAGCTCCGGCCTGGGATTTGAAATAGGCCTTTTGCTGGAAACCAAACATTCCGGCAAACATGCTGTTCGGGAATTGCCGCAGGTAGGTGTTGTAAGCCTGTGCCGATTCATTGAACTTCATTCGTTCGACAGTGATACGGTTTTCTGTTCCCTCAAGCTGTGCCTGTAATTCCGAGAAATTCTGGGTAGCCTTCAGCTCCGGGTATTTTTCGACAACAACCATGAGGCGGCCAAGTGCAGAACTGACACCATTCTGGGCCTCCTGGAACTTTTGCAAAGATCCTTCATCCAGATTTTTGGGATTGATCTGTACGCTGGTAGCTTTGGCACGTGCTTCGATAACAGCAGTAAGTGTTTGCTGTTCAAATTTAGCAACCCCTTTTACGGTATTCACCAGGTTAGGGATCAGATCGAGCCTCCTCTGGTAAACATTTTCCACATTTGCCCAGGCTGTGTTGACGCCCTCCTCTTTGGTGACTAAATTGTTGTTAATTCCGGTGACCCATCCGACGAGCAGGAGAATAAGACCAATTACAACGATTAATACAATCCATCCTTTACTGAGTTTCATGATACATTTTATTAGTGGTTAATAATTATTAAATCAGTTCAACATTAAAAATGCAAAGGCAAAAGTCAAAGTTAGTGTTAGACACGTTTACCGAAAATGGTTACAGTCCTGAAATTTTGCCATGTGCCTTTGCCTTTTGCATTTTATCTTTTATGAAAGTTGTTCCGTGCTGCGTTTAATGAAATCAGCAAGGTCCTTGCCTTTGAGCATGTTCTGTGCAAGCAGTGCCAGGTCGAACAGGTGCTTGATCGTGCCGGTGTGCTTGTCTGTGTCAGTTTCAACAAGTAACCTGCCAACCAGCGGGCTGTTTGAATTGATTACGAGATTATAGTTTTCAGGCATTTCACCCATGAAACCATAGCCGCCGCCTCCTCCAAGGGCCGACATGTCCTTCATCCTGCGCATAAACTCATTTTGCGTAATAAACAGCGGAGATTCCTTTTCACTTAAACTCTCAAAGGTTATGGTGAATTTTTTAGCGTCGATTTGTTTTTCAAACATCTCTTTGAGTAATTTCTGCTGATCCTCATTGAGTTTGGAGGGAAGGGCATCATCTTTTTTGATCAGTTTGTCAATGGTATCGGCATCAACCCTGGTGAATCGCGTTTTTTCGAGCTTCTGCTCCAGGGTGTTGATGAAATGAGCCTCCAGTACGCCGTCCATCATGAGCACATCATATCCCCTCGCTTTGACGGACTCAATGAAACTGTACTGCTCATGCTGATTGGTGGCATAAAGGTAGATGAGTTGTCCGTCTTTATCTTTCTGCGAAGGACCAACAAGCGTTTCATATTCTTCAAAAGTGAAATATTTGGAGTCCACATTTTTCAGAAGGCAGAACTTTTTGGCGCGATCGTAAAATTCGGGCTGGGCAATAATTCCGTACTCAATAAACACCTTGATATCATCCCATTTTGCCTCAAAATCGCTTCGTGAATCTTTAAAAAGAGATTCAAGTTTATCCGCAACTTTTTTGGTAATATGATTTGAAATCTTCTTTACATTCGGATCGCTCTGAAGGTAACTGCGCGACACATTGAGCGGAATATCAGGTGAGTCGATCACACCGTGCAGCAATGTCAGAAAATCCGGCACAATTCCTTCAACGGAATCGGTTACGAAAACCTGGTTGCAGTATAACTGGATCTTGTCCTTCTGAACTTCAAGATTCTTCTTTACCTTCGGGAAATAGAGTATCCCGGTAAGGTTGAACGGGTAATCCACATTCAGGTGAATCCAGAACAAGGGTTCTTCAAAGGTGTAGGGGTAAAGCTCCCTGTAAAAATTCTTGTAATCCTCAGGTGTAAGATCCACCGGTTTTTTCTTCCAGATGGGGTCGGAGTTGTTGATAATACGCGGTTTTTCCACTTCAACCCGTTTGTCATTTCCGTCTTTGTCCTTTTCACCTTCAATGGTTTCCCAGGTCTTTTCAGTTCCAAACTGAATCGGAACAGGCAGGAACTTGCAGTATTTTTTCAGGATGCCAAGCAGGGTGTGTTCTTCAAGGTAATCTTTCGAATCATCTGCAATATGAAGAATCACCTCTGTGCCCCGGTCGGTCTTGTCACAAACATCCATCGTGTAGTCAGGACTGCCATCACATTCCCATTTTACTGCATCGGTTTCTCCCTTTTTCTGGTAGGTCTTTGTAAGAATTTCCACTTTCTTTGAAACCATGAAACTGGAGTAAAATCCCAGTCCGAAATGGCCGATTATTGAATTCATCTCTGATTCTGACTTGGTTTTGAATTTTTTGATGAACTCTTCGGCACTGGAAAATGCGATCTGATTGATATATTTATCCACTTCAGCAGTGGTCATGCCAATACCCTTATCCTTTATGGAGATTGTTTTTTTCTTGGGATTCAGGGTTACCTCAATGGTTAAATCGCTGATATCTCCGTTGAATTTGCCAAGTGCAGCCAGGGTTTTAAGTTTTTGGGTGGCATCTACGGCATTGGAAATTAATTCGCGAAGGAATATTTCATGGTCCGAATAAAGAAATTTTTTGATAATCGGAAAGATGTTCTCAGTCTGAACGTTTATTTTACCTTGTTGCATATTGAAAGTAGTTTTTGATTATTGCATCCGACATGTCAAAGGTAATGCCACGACACAACGGCTGACAAAATGACAATGTTCCCGGATGACATGATTATTTTCTCAATATGATCATCAGAATGGGAAAATTCTTAATTTTACGGGGTATCTCAAACAACCTTCATCTAAACTACCGACGGACAAGGCCCGTCAATAAAACACACTACTATGAGCACAATTGATTGGAAAAACCTGCCGTTCGGATATTCTAAAACAGATTTTAACGTACGATGTTATTACAAGGACGGAAAATGGGGAGAACCTGAAGTATCTGATTCCGAAACTATTACTCTTCACATGGCTGCAACCTGTTTGCACTATGGCCAGGAGGCCTTTGAAGGATTGAAAGCGTTTACAGGCAAAGATGGCAGGATCAGGATTTTTCGTATGGAAGAAAATGCCAGGCGAATGATCAGATCGGCCCAGGGGGTGATGATGGCAGAGGTTCCTGTTGAATTATTTTCAGAAGTTGTATTAAAGGTTGTAAAACTAAACCTTAAATATGTACCTCCTTACGGAGAGGGAGCATCCCTCTATATCAGGCCTTTGCTGATCGGTACCGGACCCCAGGTAGGGGTCAGTCCTTCGAAGGAATATGTGTTCATGGTGTTTGTAGGTCCGGTCGGACCTTACTTCAAGGAGGGATTTAACCCGGTAAAGATGCAGATTGTACGTGATTATGACCGTGCCGCACCCCTGGGGACAGGCCATATCAAAGTGGGAGGAAACTATGCCGCCAGCCTTCGGGCCGGACAACGTGCTCACGCTGATGGTTTTGCCTCCTGCATTTTCCTGGATGCCCGCGAGAAAAAATATATTGATGAAGCTGGCCCTGCCAATTTCTTCGGAATCAAAGGAAACACCTATGTAACACCTGATTCAACCTCGATTTTGCCATCCATTACCAACATGTCATTGCGTGTTTTGGCAGAGGAGATGGGCATGAAGGTTGAACAACGTCAGGTTCCTGTCGAAGAGCTGGATGAGTTTGATGAAGTGGGTGCCTGCGGCACTGCAGCCGTAATCTCCCCGATCTGTATGATTCATGACCGCGATACCGGCAAGGAGTACAAATTCTGTAAGAACGGTCAACCCGGGACGATCTCTCAAAAACTCTACAACAAACTTAAAGGGATACAGGAAGGGCTTGAGCCGGATACGCACAGCTGGATAACATTCGTCGAATAGCAGTACTCTTCATGAAATTGATTCAGGCCGGGATTCAGATGATTCCGGCCTTTTTCATAACCAGCTCCATCTCCATTTGCATCGATGCTGCCTCTTCCCTCGCTTTTACTGTGAAATCTTCACCGTGTGATGCATAAATGATATTCCTGGAAGAATTGACAATCAGGCCGCAATCCCGGGTAAGACCATATTTTGCAACCTCCTGCAAACTGCCTCCCTGGGCCCCGACACCGGGAACAAGGAGGAAATGATCGGGAACTATCTTACGGATGTCAGTAAGCATTTCTGCCTGGGTGGCACCTACGACATACATCATGTTTGCATTGGTGCACCATGTTTGTGATCTGGAAAGAACCTGTTCAAACAGACGATGATCCCGGCTTTGAAAAAACTGAAAATCTTCGGCGCCTTTGTTTGATGTAAGCGCCAGCACGATAATCCATTTGCCGGGATAGGAGAGAAATGGTTTTACTGAATCTTCACCCATGTATGGTGCGACAGTAACCGCATCAAAGTCCATCCCGGAAGAGGCCGGATCAAACATGGCTCTTGCATATTGCTGTGAGGTATTTCCGATATCGCCTCTTTTTGCATCTGCAATGGCAAATATTTGCCCCGGGTAAGCTGTTTTAATGTATTGGATGGTCTTTGTCAGGCTTTGCCAGCCGCTGGTGCCATAGCACTCATAAAAGGCGAAATTGGGCTTGTATGCAATGGCAAGATCATGGGTGGCATCAATAATGGCTTTGTTAAACTCAAAAACCGGATCTTCCAGTTCATGGAGGTGCGACGGAATCTTTGAAATGTCCGTGTCCAGCCCGATGCAGAGAAAAGATTTTTTGGAAAAAACAAGATTGATAAGCTCGGTACGATTCATCGATTTAAAATTAATTGGTTCCTGCCTCTTTTAACCTCTCAGCATTTTCGGCAAGCTGAAGCGCTTCTATCAATGGTTCCACCTCGCCATCCAGCACCACAGGGAGGTTGTACAGGGTCATGTTGATCCGGTGATCGGTTACCCGGCTCTGTGGGTAGTTATAGGTGCGGATCTTGGCAGACCGATCACCTGTGGATACCATGGTTTTGCGTTTTTTTGAAATTTCATCAAGGTATTTCTGATGTTCGAGTTCATATAACCTTGTACGCAGCACCTTCATGGCTTTTTCAAAATTCTTGATCTGCGATTTCTCATCCTGGCATGAAACCACGATATTTGACGGAATATGGGTCAGCCTGATTGCAGAATAGGTCGTATTGACAGATTGTCCGCCGGGGCCGGAGGAACAGAAGGTGTCTTTCCGTACATCCGATTGTTTTATTTCGACATCAAATTCATCGGCTTCAGGTAAAACTGCTACAGTAGCGGCTGAAGTGTGAACTCTTCCCTGGGTTTCTGTCTGTGGAACGCGCTGAACGCGATGAACCCCTGACTCGTATTTCATAAGTCCGTAAACATTTTCACCCATGATGTTGAAAATGATCTCTTTGAAACCCCCCATGGTTCCTTCTGTAAAATCAACCAGCTCGACTTTCCAGCGTTTGGTTTCTGCGAATTTGCTGTACATCCGATAAAGGTCACCGGCAAAAATACTCGCTTCATCGCCGCCTGTTCCGGCCCTGATTTCGATCACTGCATTTTTGCCATCCTCCGGATCTGTCGGGATCAGCATCATGCGGATATCTTCCTCAATTTTGTCTTTTTCCGCAGTGAGAATATTTAATTCCTCCTTCGCCATTGACCGGAACTCTTCATCTTTTTCATTATAGATGATGTCCTTCGCATTGTCGAGATTCGAAAGAATGGTTTTATATACTTCAAATGCCTCCATGATGGGCAGAAGTTCCTTGTAATCCTTGTTGAGCTTGATATAGTTCTTCATATCGCTCATGGCAGAAGGGTCATTCATCTGTTGCTGAATGTCTTCATACCGTATTTTTATAGCCTCTAATTTATCTAACATGGTTGAATTTGAAATGGGAGTGCAAAGGTAACTATTTCCAGCGGAAAAATTTACGCCGGGACGATTTACAATTCCTGATTAATAGGTGAATTCGCCAAAACCAGATGAAATGGTCAGTCTTTTCGAGGGTGAGGATTCGCAATGGCCAACAATTTGCGCATCGATGTTGAATGATTGAGCTATTTCGATCACAGCCCCGGCAATTTTTTCCGGAAGATAGAACTCAAGCCGGTGCCCCATGTTGAAAACCCGGTACATCTCCTTCCAGTCAGTCCCTGATTCTTCCTGAATCAGGCAGAACAGCGGCGGTACCGTAAACATGTTGTTTTTGATGATATGCAGGTTATCGGTGAAGTGGAGTATTTTTGTCTGCCCTCCTCCGCTGCAATGAACCATTCCATGAATTTCAGCCCTGTACAGATCGAGAATCTTTTTCACAACTGGTGCATAGGTACGGGTGGGGGACAGGATCAGTTTTCCAATATCAACTCCCTGGATTGCGGATGGGTTGGTGAGTTTTTTATTGCCGGAATAAACCAACTGGTCTGGAACGCCATTGTCGTAACTTTCAGGGAATCCTGTCGCATAGGATTTGTTCAGGACATCATGGCGTGCAGAGGTGAGCCCGTTGCTTCCCATCCCTCCATTATACTCATTTTCGTAGGTTGACTGCCCTGAGGAGGACAAACCAACGATGACATCTCCTGCACTGATATTTCCGTTGTCGATCACCTCGCTTCGTTTCATCCGGCAGAATACTGTCGAGTCAACAATGATGGTCCTCACAAGGTCGCCAACATCCGCAGTTTCTCCACCTGTTGACCAGATGCCTATCCCCAGGTTACGCATGTTGGCGAGAAAATCCTCGGTGCCGGCTATAATTTCAGCGACAACTTCCCCCGGGATCAGGTTTTTATTACGGCCAATGGTTGAAGAGAGCAGTATGTTGCCTGTGGCACCAACGCAAAGCAGGTCGTCAAGATTCATCACAATGGCATCCTGGGCAATTCCGCGCCAAACGGAGATGTCGCCGGTTTCTTTCCAGTAAAGATAAGCCAGGGATGATTTGGTTCCGGCACCATCGGCATGCATGATGTTGCACCACTCATCGTCCCCGGAAGAAAAATCGGGGATGATTTTACAAAAAGCCTGTGGGAACAGTCCTTTGTCGATATCTTTTATTGCCGCATGAACATCTTCCTTTGACGAGGAAACACCACGCTGTTCATATCGGTTTACCGGCGTCATTCGAAGATAATCTCGTTGGTTGTATCGTCGATACTGTACTTGCCGAATTTTTTCAGCAAACTGTCGCCAAATAGCAGGGATTGAACTTTTTTATTCACAGTAACTTTAATATCCTTTACCGTGTTTTTGCCAATCCTGACTTCCTTAAGGGTAAGCACCGCCTTGTCAGCAACGGTCCCATCACCGAGTATCCTGGTAGGATCTCCGTCAAAGCTGGTTTTATCGATAACTCCGTCTTTCAGAAGTTTCAGGGTTAACACGGGAGAAATAAAGGCATCCTTTTCCTTCACATCAAAGATGAAATCTGTGGTAATGCCGGCAATATAACAGGTTGCCTGACGCATGCCATCCTTTGTTTTCGTAAAACGAACGTTGTTTTCCTCAGGGTTTACGACCATCTCGATTTTGGTCGGTGGCACATTCTTCGTGATCTTTGATTTGGGGATATAGTCGTTACGCAGAATGGAAAACTCGCTCCTTCGGTTAAGCTGATGGGCTGCCTCCTTAAGTGCTGTACTACTCAGCGCATTTATCACCGAGTCGTTAAGTACGGTACCCGTTTTGATGGTAAAACCTTCCCTGATCACATCCTTGTTGAGTGTACGAGGCACCCGTTCCCCATAACCTTTTGCAACGAGACGGTCTGGGTCTATGCCTCTGGAAATCAGATAATCTACAACACTTTGTGCGCGTTTTTGTGACAATATGTCATTTCGCTCGTCGCTGTCCCTGGAGTCAGTATGTGATGCCAGCTCAATCACAATGTTTTCATTTGCATCAAGCGTCTCAATCAGTCCCTGCAGCGAATCACGGTATTGAGGTTTCAGATCCCATTTTCCCAGGTCATACAGAATGTCCGGAAGAACGACCGGTTTCCTGGGGATCGGGCGCAACACAAAGTTGCGGACAAGATCTTTGCTCCTTTCAATTCCAACCGTAGTCTCCCTGCCTTTTTCATTGAAATAGTCTTTTCTTGTCACAAGCATATCGTAGGTCGTTTTGGCAAGGATCTGCATTTTATTAAATGCATAATGGCCCTTGTCATCCGTATTATATTCAAAGGCTTTTCCATCAGTTCCCACAATCCTTACCTTTGCTCCTGCAATAGGCTGCAGTGTACGATCATCTGTAATAGTTCCTTCCAGCGTATAATAAACGGGAGGTATGATGAAGGAATAGATGTCGTCTCTTCCTTTACCACCGGTGCGGTTGGAAGAAAAAAGACCTTGCTCCTTTTCATCTCCATTGAATACAATGGCGAAATCATCGGCAGGTGAATTGATGGGCGATTTCATGTTGATGGGGTGGCTCCAGTGATCGGTCGTCATTGCGCCACTCGCCTTGTAAGCAGCGGTTGTAGCCCCGTCAATGTTTGCAAAGGATTTATTGTCAAGTTCGCTCTCCCACTGATACGTATTCGCAGTGCCGCTTTTTGCACGGGTTGAGACGAAAATATCAAGTCCGCCCATCCCCGGAAGGCCATTTGAAGAGAAATACAGAATGCTGTCGTTACGGATGAAAGGGAAGAGTTCATCTCCCGGCGTGTTAATTTCCGGACCCAGATTTACTTTTATATATTTCCCGCCTTTTTTCTCCTTTTTCGCCATCCAGATATCCTTTCCTCCGAAACCTCCCGGTAAATCAGCCGAGAAAAAAATGGTTTCATCAGACCCAACACTTGGATGCCCCATAATGGTTGATGAGTCGCCTCCCAACTCTATTTTTTCAGGTTCCGACCAGTTTGTTCCGCCCTGCCGGCTTGATTTCATGATGGCACAGCCGTTTTTGAGTTTTGGCTCATTCCAGCAGCGTGTAAAATAATAGGACGAAAATCGTTGATTAAACTGGCCTACGCCATCGTTGGCCTTCGAGTTGATCATTCCTTCGGCATCGGCAAGAACAGGCTTGCTCCAGTCTCCTTTTCTGTCCTGGCGGGAAAGAAACAGGTCGGAGAATCCGCTTCCGGTCCAGTTGTCAACTACTCTGCCTTTGGCGCCGCTCCGGTCTGACGTAAAAATGATGGAATTATATTTTTTATCAGCATAAGAAGCCGCAAAATCATCTTCTTTCGTATTGAGTAATTTCTCCCATTTGACGCCGTATTTATTGGGGTTTTCCATCCATGCTTTGGCCTCGGTGCAGGTTGCAATTCCAATTGCAGCCCTTGGATCGGCCGGGCCGGCCTCTTTGTAAGCCTTGTATTGCTTTATTGCCTCCTCATAGTTCCCGTTGGCCTTAAGCATGTCGGCATAGACAAGCAATATTTTGGGATTGGCTTTGATGTAATTTGGGTTGATAACGAGTCTTTTATAGGATGCTTCAGCTTTTTTGGTATTATTCATCATCCGGTAGCACTCTGCGATTCTCAGGGAGATCCGGTCACGTTCAGCTTTGTTACTCTTTACCTTGGAATATGCTTTCTGATATTTTTGCAATGCCAGTAAAAACATCTGGTCAGCATAAGCTGCATCGGCTGCTTTGGAATATTTATTCTGAGCATGAGCGGCTGGGGATGCAGCCAGGAAAAGTAATATCAGTAGGGATAAAATCGTGTAACGCATGTAAACGCAATTTGGGCTGCCTAAATAACGTACAAATATAGAGAAAAGTCTTTTGTAGGCCTAAAAAAAATGGCTGTCCCGACTTCGGGGGACAGCCATTTTTTTCCTGTTAAAGTTTTATCTATTTGGCTTTTGATTTTCCGGCAGCCAGCTCTTTCTTTTCTCTGCGACGCTGTTGCCATAACAAAATGTCATAAGCAACGGGTGTGGCATTGAATACTGAAGAGTAAGTGCCGATAATTACCCCGGTGATCAGAGCGAAGGTGAATCCACGCAGAACCTCACCGCCAAAGATGAAGATGATGATCAAAACAATCAAGGTTACCCCTGAGGTGTTGATGGTACGACCAAGGGTGCTGTTGATAGCAGCATTGATATTGATACCCAGATCACGTTTTGGATATAGTACCCTGTATTCACGGATCCTGTCAAAGATGATAACCGTGTCCATAATGGAGTAACCGATAATTGTCAGCAGGGCTGCAATAAACGACTGGTCAACTTCCATCCCGAACGGCAGGATTCCGTAGAAGAGTGAAAACACGCCAATAATGATGAGGGAATCGTGGAAAAGTGCCGTAACACCGCCAATTCCAAATTGCCAGTTTTTAAAACGAAGGGCAATATAGATAAAGATAATAATGAGCGAGAAGAATACAGCCATGAACGCCTTCCAGATAAGTGAGTAGGAAATTGTCGGATCGACGCGTTGTGAGCTGAGTTCACCGACAATTTTCCCGGGGGTATTGGCTTTGAAATCAGTGATGGTAAGAGGGGCTCTGTAGAAGCCTTTGACACCGTCGTAAAGCCTGTTGGTGACAATGGAGTCTGATTGTGTTCCACGCTCATTGATCATAAATTTGGTCGTGATCTTAACCTGGTTTTTAGGTCCGAAAGTTTTCACTTCCGGTGATTCTCCAAAGGTTTTACGAAGGGATTCACGAACATCATTGGTGGAAACATTCTGATCGAACCGTACAATAAAACTGCGTCCTCCGGTAAAGTCGAGACCCGGATCAAGTCCGCGGATTGCAAGGCTGATCATCCCTGGCAGGATAATAACGAGAGAGACGATATACATCTTCTTCCTCATCCCGATAAAATCAAACTTTGTATTCTGGAAAAGGTTAAAGGTGTATTTGTTCCCTGTAGTAATGTTCATGTTTCTGTCGAGCATCCATTCGAATACCAGTCTGGCGATGAAGATGGATGAGAATAAAGAGAGGAGAAGTCCGATTACAAGGGTGGTGGCAAATCCCTGAACAGGACCTGAACCGAAGATATACAATACAATACCGGTGAGAATTGTCGTAACGTGACCATCTATGATGGCTGACAATGCATGGTGGAAGCCATCTTTTACCACCAGGCGCATGCCTTTCCCCGCTCGAATTTCCTCTCGCATTCGCTCGTAGATGATAACGTTCGAGTCAACGGCCATGGCGAGTGTAAGTACGATACCGGCAATACCAGGGAGGGTAAGAACGGCTCCGATGGATGCGAGTACGCCGAAGAGGAAGAACACGTTGGCAAACAGTGCGATATCAGCAACGTGACCGGCACCATTATAATAAAGTGACATATACAGAAGTACACCGATGAAAGCGATGATGAAAGAGAGCAAACCGGCATTGATTGATTCCTGGCCGAGTGATGGTCCTACAACTTCTTCTGCGACGATGCGTGCAGGAGCCGGAAGTTTTCCGGCTTTGAGAATGTTTGCAAGGTCAAGTGCCTCTTCAACGGTCATTTCACCGCCGGTGATGGATGACATTCCATTTGGAATCTCACCATTGACATTGGGATAGCTGTACACATAACCGTCCAGAACGATGGCAACCTGTTTGCCTACATTTTCACCGGTGAGTCTTTTCCAGATGCGGGCACCTTCGCTGTTCATTGACATGGAGACTTCAACACGTCCGTTCTGATCATAATCCTGGCGTGCTGCAACGATCACATCGCCACCGAGTGCAGGTGAACCATCACGGGAGGTTACTTTGAGTGCGACGAGTTCAAGAACATCTTTTGCCTCAGCACGGGGCTTTACAGACCAGGCAAGTTTCATGTCGCGCGGGAACATGCTCTTGGTCAAACGAAGCATATTGTTGATGCGTGCAGTATCCTTGATGAAGGCACGTCCGACCATGGCGGTTTGTCCTGCCACATATTGTCCGTCTTTATTCTGGTATATGGCCGGGTTCAGATAGGCAAACAAGGGGTTGTTCTTTGCGTAGTCTTCAAAAGACTCTTTCTGTTTGTTGGCGGCAGACGTTTTAGATGTGTCTTTATCCATTTGCTTCAGCAATGCATTTCCTTTGGAAGTGTCGCTTTTTGCAGAATCAGCTTTCTTGGCAGCCTCTTTTTTTACCGGTTCTTTTTTCTCTGCCAGTACCTGTTTTGAAGCGATGGCCTTGGCAGTTGCAGAAGTATCTGACTTCAGTGTGCTGTCAGCCTTTGTTGAATCCTGCGTAGCCGAAAGGATTGATTTTAATTTCGTATTTGCATCAGCAAAAAATGGCTGAAGGGTAGGGAACTGGTATGTTTCCCAGAATTCGAGTTGAGCCGTTCCCTGCAGCAGTTTACGTACACGTTCGGGGTCCTTGATTCCGGGGAGTTCGATAAGGATACGGCCGGCAGTCTGCAGCTTTTGAATGTTTGGCTGAACAACACCGAACCGGTCGATACGTGTGGTAAGAATGTTATACGTACGTTCGATGGCAGCATTGCTCTCCTCGCGGATAACTTTGATTACCTCATCATTTGTAGAGTTATAGTTGATCTTGTCCTTAAGCTCTACCGTGTTGAAAATAGCAGCCATTTTGGCATTTGGATCAGTTTCCTTGAAGGATTCTGAAAACAGATCAACAAAGTCGCGGGTGCTGGTCTTTTCCTTGTTTATGGCAAGGTTAAGTGCTTTTAAAAAGGTAGGATCCTGGTTATAGCCTGACAATGCACGAATGACATCGGGCACTGAAACAGCCATGGTAACATTCATACCGCCTTTCAGGTCGAGGCCAAGGTTTATTTCGCGTTCACGAACATCCTTCAATGTGTATTTCTTGAGCAGAATATTATAAACACTGACAGAAGCCATGGAATCATTAAAATATTCCAGGCGCGATTTGGAAATCGAGTCGTAATAATATTCTTCTTTCAATGGATTACCCTGGGCCAGGTTGTTGGCCATTGTTTTCACCGTGGGGGAGTTGGCATAATCGTCGGATTTGCCTGAATAATAGTAGCTGATGAAGGTGAATGATAGTTGGAATAAACAAACTAAAATGAAGGTAACCGCAAAAAATTTAACAACGCCTTTGTGCTGCATGAGTTTTAAATTTAAATGGATTGTATTTCTTATGCCTTTTTTCGAGGGTGCAAATTTATAAAATTCCTTGGAAATAACCAATAGAATTAAATTTCAGAATTCAATTGACCTAAAATCCTTTGATTTATAAGGCTTTCTGGTTGGCTGCAATTTCGGAATAGAGCTTTTTCATGATCTTTTGCCCCCGGTTCTTAAATCCCGGGGTCTCTTCATTCATGCGCCATTCAATTGAATCCGCCAATTCCTTTTTTAAATCGGGCTCAATCTGAGAAATTCTGTAGAGTATCTCCATGCTGTATACTTTTGCTGAAACTGACTCCCCGGGTGAAAGTAACAGGTCGAAACAAAGGTTGACCAGGTTGCCCAGGTGACTTTCTGAAGGCAATGGCGACCTTGAGAGCATTCGTAATGAATGTCTTTTAAGTCCGTCATGCCTGAATGATGGAAGCAAATCAACAATTTCATCAAGGTACGGTTGAATAAGTTCAGGATTTTTCTCCGAAACAATATCCAGAGCCCATGCCGCCCGTCGGCTCAGTGGTTCGGTATTGCCTGAGAAAATGCGAAAAAGTTCCCCGAATAATCCAGGTTGCCGGCTTACCAGGTTGGCAACAAGGTCGGTGTTTCGCCAAAGTATTTCATTTCGGAGCAGGTCAGCTAATGTTTCCATGGTAATTATGCATGAAATATTTTCCTGTCAAAAGTACAAACTCTGTATTATTTCAAATCATTCACCCGATTTTTAATTTATTGAACTAAATTTGCAGAATTATTCCAATCCGGGTGATTTACATTGGTGTTAATTTGATCATCCGTCTTAACTCAATTCATTTTATTTCAGATGAAAAACAAATATATTGACCTGATCGAACAGACATTTGACTTTCCTCAAGCGGAATTTGAGGTGGTTGATAATGAACTCTACTTTCACAAAGTTCCGTTGATGGATATCATCAAGCAATACGGAACACCCCTTAAAATCAGTTACCTGCCCAAGATAAGTTCACAGATCCAGCGCGCCAAGAGATTGTTCAATGTGGCCATGGCCAAGGTAGATTATAAGGGCGACTACAACTACTGTTATTGTACAAAGAGTTCCCACTTCAGCTTTGTACTGGAGGAGGTATTGAAAAACGAAGTGCACCTGGAAACTTCCTCTGCTTTCGATATAAATATCATCGAGGACCTGGCTGAGCGCGGATTGTTCAATAAAGACCGGTACATCATCTGTAATGGATTCAAGCGACCGATGTACATTGAGAATATTGTACATCTGGTAAATAATGGTTTTACAAATGTGGTTCCGGTACTCGACAATATTTTTGAATTGGAGAAGATTGAGACTGAGATTCAGCATAAGGTGAAGCTTGGCATACGGATCGCGTCTGAAGAGGAGCCCAAGTTTGATTTTTACACATCCCGCCTGGGAATCCGTTACAATGACATCGTACCCTATTTCCTTGAGAAGATCAAGGATAATCCAAAGTTTGAGCTGACCATGCTCCATTTCTTTATCAACACCGGGATTAAGGATAAAGCATACTATTGGAATGAGTTAACCAAGAGTGTCCAGGTCTATTGTGATTTAAAGAAAATATGTCCTGAACTTACCTCGCTCAACATAGGCGGAGGGTTGCCAATAAAGAACTCCCTCGAGTTTGTTTACGACTATGAATATATGGCTGAGGAGATTATCGCTCAGATTCAGAGTATATGCGAACGCAATGAAGTACCTGAACCTGATATATTCACGGAGTTCGGATCGTTTACTGTTGGTGAAAGCGGTGCGGTCCTTTATTCCATCATCGACCAGAAGCGGCAGAATGACCGGGAGATATGGAACATGATCGACAGCTCATTCATGAATACGCTTCCCGATACGTGGGCGATCAACCAGAAATTTATCCTGCTTGCGATCAACAATTGGGATGTCGAATATGAACGCGTGTTTCTTGGCGGGCTCACCTGCGACAGTGAGGATTTTTACAATGCTGAAGAACACAGCAATGCAGTTTATCTGCCAAAGTTCAATCAAAGCGAAGCTCAGTATATCGGGATGTTTCATACAGGGGCCTACCAGGAGGCGATTGGAGGTTATGGAGGCATTCAGCATTGCCTTATCCCTGCCCCGAAGCATGTCCTGATCGATATCGATGATGAAACGGATGAAATCACAACCAAACTCTGGTCGAAAGAGCAAAGTTTTAAATCGATGCTGAAGATTCTCGGTTACTGACCTTTGATTATTTATTATTTTTGACAAAAATTTCAACGATGAAAAAGAATAAAAAAGCCCTTTTACAGGAACAGGTAAAGCATATTGATATCAAGGCGATCAACTCGACAGAGATTATCAATGCCATGCGTGATATGTCGTTCACCTCCAGGGATACCGCAGCAGCAGCCGATATCCTCAACATGATGATCAAAGATAAAGGTTGTACGGTATTCCTTACACTTGCCGGAAGCACCAGTGCTGCCGGTTGCATGCAGGTCTATGTTGACATGGTCAAAAACAACATGATCGATGCGATTGTCGCAACCGGGGCATCCATCGTTGACATGGACTTTTTTGAGGCGCTTGGTTTCAAACACTATAAAGGAACGCCGTATGCTGATGATGTTGAACTCCGCGCCAATTATATTGACAGGATTTATGATACCTATATTGATGAAGAGGAGCTCCAGCATTGCGATGCAACCATCAATACAATTGCCAACACACTGGAGCCAAGACCATATTCATCCCGTGAGTTTATCCGCGAGATGGGTAAATGGCTCGTAAAGAATTCGGTAAAAAAAGATTCACTTGTCCAGGCATGTTACGAGCACAACGTCCCCATCTTCTGCCCGGCATTCAGCGACAGCAGTGCCGGTTTCGGATTGGTAAAACATCAGTGGGATAACCCTAAAAAGCATGTTTCCATCGACTCTGTCAAGGATTTCCTCGAGCTTACCAAAATCAAAATGGCAGCAAAGACTTCCGGGTTGTTCATGATCGGTGGCGGGGTGCCGAAAAATTTTGTTCAGGATACCGTTATCTGTGCGGAAGTACTTGGTAAAGAGGTGCCGATGCATAAATATGCTGTTCAGATCACAGTGGCTGATTCACGCGATGGGGCTTGTTCAAGTTCAACTTTAAAGGAGGCTGCCAGCTGGGGTAAAGTGGATACCGTTTATGAGAAAATGGTATATGCTGAAGCAACCAGTGTGTTGCCGCTTATTGCCAGTTATGTTTACCACCAGGGTGACTGGAAGAAGCGCAAAAAATATGAATGGACGAAAATGCTGGATAAATAAAATCCTGCAGGATACGGGCCATGGCCCGTATCTACTATTTATATCTTATCCATTTCCATAACTCCTTGTAATTCACTTTTTTTCCGTACATCAGGATGCCGGTGCGATAAATTCGGGCTGCCAGCCATGTTGTTCCAAGAAATCCAAGGAGCAGCAATACCATTGACAGAATGATCTGAATGTAGGGTACACCAAATGGGATACGTATCATCATAATTACAGGAGAGGTAAGCGGGAATATCGAAAACCAGAAAGCCACCGGCCCGTCAGGATCCTGAATGATGTATTGCGCCATCACGATAGACAGGATAAGGGGAACGGTAATGGGGAACATGAACTGCTGGGTATCTGCCTCGCTGTCGACAGCTCCTCCGATGGCTGCAAACAATGCAGCATACAACAGGTAACCCACCAGGAAAAAGAAGAGGAAAGCGCCAATCATTACCGGGAAGTTCACGGATTTAATGGCATCCATGACGACACTCATGCCCTCTGCAGATGCATCCTGGGAGGTAACTGACCCGGAATTATCAGGGCTCATGCCGGTTTTCTGTTTCATCAGCTGTTCTGTGGCCGATTTATTGACATCTTTGGATGTCATCGTTGAAGTGACAACAGTCACGATCCCGAAGGTAAGGATAACCCAGAGCAGGAATTGGGTCAGTCCGACCAGGCCAACGCCGATGATTTTGCCCATCATAAGCTGAAAAGGCTTTACTGATGAGATGATCACCTCCACGATGCGGCTGGTTTTTTCTTCGATCACGCCGCGCATAACCTGGGCGCCAAACATAAAAATAAAGAAGTAGATCAGGATGCCGGAAACCATCCCCAGCACCATGTTTAATTCGGTATAGCTTTTGGATTCCTTGCCGTCTTCACCGATTTTCATGGTGTTGATATCGACCGAAGTTTTGATCGATTTCAGGATATCATCAACGGATACCGGATTTTTCTTGTCCGTTTGAAGTTCCCTAAGCTGTGCCTGCAGTTTTAGTTCCTCTACCTGTTTGCTCATCACGTTTTTAATGTACGACGTGACATTGATGCTTACACTTTTTTCAGAATAGATGATGGCATTTGTTGGCAAAGTGACCTCTGTTTTGGGAATGAAAAGCAAAGCATCATCCTCGCTTTTCGAAAAGTTGGCTTTTGCCGTGGTGATGTCACTTACGAGGTAATGGAACTTGATCTCTTCTGAATCCTTGAATTTTTCGTAAAAAATTCCGGATTCATCGAGGACGGCCACTTTTTTGGTGTCTGCTGTCCTGTTGGCCAGGTAAATCGGTACGATCATGGTGGCTGCAATCAGCAGCGGACCCAGGATGGTCATCACAATGAAAGAACGTTTCTTTACGCGGGTAAGGTACTCCCGCCGGATAATGAGAAAAATCTTTTTCATGTTAGTATTGGGTAATGGTTGAAGGTGCTTGCTGGGTCACTGCCTGGATGAATATGTCATTCATGTTTGGAATCTTTTCGTTCACAGCGTAGATGGTAACATGGGGCAACAGGACTTTAATAAGGTCGTTCGAGGTTGCATCGGAGGGCAGTTTGATTTGAACATGACGGTGATCGGCATCAGCATTTTCTGAAAGTACCTGGTATTCAGCCGGGAGTATTGATTGAAGTGGCCCGTCAAATGTGTTGAAACTGATGCCAAAAGTATTGGTCTTAAAGGTTTTTTTTATGTTTCTGACCGATCCGCTTAACACCACTTTCGACCGGTCGATGAGTGCGATATCATCACAGAGTTCTTCCACGGACGACATGTTATGGGTTGAAAAGATGATGGTCGCTCCTTTTTCCTTTTGCGCCAGAATCTCTTCTTTCAGCTGGTTGGCATTGATCGGATCAAAACCACTGAATGGTTCATCGAAGATCAGGAGCTTAGGCTCGTGGATGATGGTAACCAGGAACTGGATTTTTTGCTGCATCCCTTTGGAGAGCTCCTCAACTTTCTTTGTCCACCAGCTTTTGATCTCAAACTTTTCGAACCAGTATTTCAGCCTTCTCTGGGCTTCCTGATAGCTAAGTCCCTTAAGCTGAGCCAGGTACATGGCCTGTTCACCGACGGTCATTTTTTTATACAAGCCTCGTTCTTCGGGAAGGTAGCCAATCAGGGCGATATCGTCCGGCTGCAGTTTGCGTCCCATGAACTGAAGTTCACCTTCATCAGGGGCAATGATCTGGTTGATGATCCTGATCAGGGTAGTTTTTCCGGCGCCGTTGGGGCCAAGCAGCCCGAAGATATGACCTTCAGCAACATTGATGCTTACTTTGTCAAGGGCTTTGTGATTCGCATACTGTTTGGTGACATCATGCGCTGAAAATAGATCCATGAAGTGATTGTTTATTGTTCAAAAAGATTTTTCATCCGGGAAAAGATGTTTTTATCATGGGTGCCTGGCGTGGGTTTGAAATTATCTGAGTTGGCCAGTTTTTCCAGGATACTCTTTTCTTCTTTCGATAATGTTTTGGGTGTCCAGATCACGATGCTGATCAGGAGATCGCCCTTGCCTTCATAACCGTTGATGCTGTTGAGCCCTTTGCCACGCAGGCGCAGGACCTTACCACTCTGGGTTCCGGGTTCAATTTTTATTTTGACTTTCCCTTCCAGTGTGGGGACTTCGGCATTTCCACCCAGGGCCGCTTCTGAAAAGGAGATATAGTGTTCATAAAGCAGGTTGTTCCCATCGCGTTCAAAGCGGTCATGGGCAATCTCTTCGATCTGGATCAGCAGGTCGCCTGCCACACCGCCGCGGGCAGCGGCATTGCCTTTTCCTCCCATCGATAGCTGCATCCCCTCAGATACGCCTGCAGGAATCCGGATGGAGATCACCTCTTCGCCCTTTACCACTCCATTTCCGGCACAATCTGTACATTTATCCGTGATGATCTTTCCTTCACCTCCGCAGTTGGGACAGGTTTGGGTCGTTTGCATCTGGCCGAGGAATGTGGATGTGACACGTGACACTTGTCCCGTGCCCCGGCAGGTAGAGCAGGTATTGTATGAACTTCCTCCTTTGGCACCGCTGCCATGGCAGGTGTTGCAGGATAGATACTTGTTGACTTTGATCTTCTTCTCAACTCCGTTGGCAATTTCTTCTAAGGTCAGCTTAACTTTCACACGCAGGTTTGATCCGCGGTTCACCGCTTTTCCCCGCCGGCCGCCACCTCCGAAAAACGAACTGAACGGGTCGTTGCCGCCGCCTCCGCCAAAGATGTCGCCAAAGTGGCTGAAAATATCTTCCATGTTCATCCCGCCTCCGCCGAAACCACCGTTTCCGGTACCGGCATGCCCGTACTGGTCGTAACGCTGGCGTTTATTCGGATCACTCAGAACCTCATATGCTTCGGCAGCTTCCTTGAATTTCTCCTCCATGTCTTTCTTCCCGGGATTCTTATCCGGGTGAAATTTGATGGCCTGCTTGCGGTAGGCCTTTTTCAACTCTTCAGGCGATGCGTCTTTGCCGACCTCAAGGATTTCGTAATAATCTCTTTTTGACATAATGTATCTTTAACTGCCAACCACTACTTTTGCATACCTGATCACTTTTCCGCCGAGGAGGTAACCTTTTTCGACGACATCCACGATCTTTCCCTGTTGTTCGGGTGCCGGAGCCGGGATATTGGTGATGGCTTCATGGAAATCGGTGTCAAATGATTCTCCTGCAGCCCGCATTGGCTCCAATCCCTGCTGCTGGAGGATTGTAAGAAATTTGTTGAAAATCAAGACCATGCCATCTTTTGTCACCTGCCCTGCCTCCTGAGTCAAATCAAAAGCCTTGATGGCACGTTCAAAGTCATCAAGAACAGGAAGAAGTTTGACGATGATTTCTGCCGAAGCATATTTGCTGAGTTCTATCTTCTCCTTTAATGTCCGCTTGCGGAAATTATCGAAATCGGAATAAAGGCGGAGGTACTTGTCGTTTAGTTCAGCATATTGCTTGTCAGATCCTTCAGGCAATGGCTGGTCCATGTTGATTGCGGTACTTTCACTTATCGGGGCATTCTCTAATATTTCCTGCGCTGCTGCTTCCTCGTGATCATGTTTTTTATTCATTTGCTTTTTTGCTTCTTTTTTACTTTTACCAATCATATATCAGCTTAAATTATCCAAAATAATTCCTCTGTGGTTCTTTGTTTTTTTTTTTCGTGAAACTCTGTGAAATAAATAATTACACGGAGGAACACAGAGGAGACACGAAGAGCCACGGAGAAAAAAAGTTTATTTCATATATCAGTGAATTGATCAGGTTTGGCATTATTCGAGAAAAATTCGGGTAAAACAATATCAAAAAACTTGCCAGTTGATGATTTGCGACAAATTGTCAGCCGCTGATCCTCCGGATTCCTGCTCCAAGATTCTGAAGCCGTACATCGATTTCCTGGTACCCCCGGTCGATCTGCTCAATGTTGTCGATGATGCTTGTACCATTGGCCGACAATGCTGCAATCAGGAGGGCCACTCCGGCGCGGATATCGGGTGATGACATCCTGATTCCCCGCAACGGATACTGATGGTCAAGACCAATCACGGTTGCGCGGTGCGGATCGCAGAGGATGATCTTTGCCCCCATGTCAATCAGCTTGTCAACAAAAAAGAGCCTGCTTTCAAACATCTTCTGATGGATGAGCACGCTGCCTTTTGCCTGGGCGGCAATGACCAGCACGATGCTGATCAGGTCGGGGGTGAACCCGGGCCAGGGAGCATCGGCAACGGTCATGATGGAACCATCCATGAATGTCTCAACCTCATAATGTTCCTGGGCCGGAACGAAAATGTCGTCGTCTCTTCTTTCGATTTTGATCCCCATGCGTTTGAAGACTTCCGGGATCAGGCCAAGTTGCTGGTAATTCACAGATTTGATCGTGATTTCCGAGCCTGTCATGGCGGCAAGGCCGATAAAACTGCCCACTTCGATCATGTCGGAAAGCAGGGTGTGTTCACACCCGTGAAGTTTTTCAACCCCGGTTATTTTTAGCAGGTTGGAGCCGATGCCGTCGATAATCGCCCCCATGCTGACCAGCATGTTGCAAAGCTGTGAAATATAGGGTTCGCAGGCTGCATTGAAGATTGTGGTGGTTCCTTTTGCCATCACGGCGGCCATCAGGATGTTGGCTGTTCCGGTAACGGAGGCCTCATCCAGCAGCATGTAATCGCCGATAAGATCGGGAGCAACAACTGTATAAAGTTGTTCAAGGGGATGGTATTCGAAACTGGCACCCAGTCGCTGGAGTCCGATGAAATGGGTGTCGAGTCTGCGGCGTCCGATTTTATCACCGCCGGGGATATAGACAAATCCTTTGCCGTACCGGGCAAGCATCGGTCCGAGGATCATGATGGAACCCCTGAGGCTGCCTGCTTTATTGCGAAAATCCCTGGTGCGGAGAAAGTCGAAATCAAGTTCTCCAGCCTGAAACGTAAACGAGGATTGTCCGCTTTTTGTGACTTTTACCCCGATTGACTCCAGTAAATCAACAAGTTTATTAACATCCAGGATGTTGGGGATGTTATGAATGGTGACCTTCTCAGAAGTAAGCAGGCAGGCACAGATTACCTGCAGGGCCTCATTCTTGGCGCCCTGGGGCGTGATTTCACCAGCTAATTTCCTTCCCCCGGTGATTTCAAAGGAACTCATTGGGGTTTATTCCGGCCGCGCGGGTTGAAATTCTGTTTTGGATGACTTGGCTGCTGTTGCTTGTTAAAATTGCGGTCTGGTCCCTGGCGGAATGGTTTCCGTTTCTGGTTCTGGGCCAGGATGTCGTTCGTATGGGTAAATTTGAAATCCTGGTTTAGCTTCAGCTGGTCTTTGGACAACACACTGAGGTGTTTCTCGATCAGCTCATCATTCACCGATTCGCGGTTCCAGTTGAGATATGACTTCTTCATGTGGTTCGCAATCGCTTTCACAAGCGCATCTTTCTCTGGTCCCTCTTCATATTCGGTGGCCTTTTCAATCATCAGGGCGATGTTCTTGCCATAATGCTTGAATTCGATCTCCTTGTCGTGATATGAAAGGTGCTCGGGTTTGGTGCTGAGTGACAGGGGAGGAGGGGGTGGGTAGGGTGCATCCACATCCAGTTTGAAATCGGCAATGATGAAGAGGTGATCCCAGAGTTTATGTTTGTAATCTCCTGATTCTTTCACGGTCGGGTGAAGTTCCGCCATGCAGTTGACGATGAATTTTGCAGCCTTGTTGCGCTTTTCGCGGTCTTCAACAGTGCAGGTGTATTGTATCATCCGCTGAATATTCCGGCCATATTCCGGGATAAACATCATCTCGCGGGTGGTGTTGTATTCCATGTGTTCGTTCAAAATGTAGTTTTTTGCAAAGATACAATTAATTTGGGATTGGACGGTTTTCGATTTACGATTCTTGCAGCTAATCGGAAATCGTCAATCAAACAATGTATTCTGAAATCGTAAATCGTCCAATCGTAAATTAAACAACGATTCTTAGCCTGGCAAACCTCAATAACAACTGCTTCTGACCGATTTCCGGGAAAAACACCGTCGCTTTTTTATTGGGGCCAACTCCTTCGAGATTAACCACCTTGCCCTTTCCGAATCGCTCATGGAAAACATCCATGCCTGTTTGGATCTCCTCAACATCAGAAGGAGCTCCTTCCGGGGCAGACTGAGGTGCAGCTGTTGGTGTACTGCTGACTTTCTGGAAATTCTTTGGAACAACAGGCTTCTTTGGAGGAAGATTAACCCCGGGCAAAGATGCAGACCAGTTGACAGACTTGGTAAAGCCGGTGTTTGCCGTTGAAATTTTTCTTGGAAAATCGATGAAGGACTCGGGGATTTCGCTGATGAAACGGCTTGGTTCGCACGAAGTCGGAGTTCCCCAGCGAAACCTGTTCTCGGCATAGGAGAGAGTGAGCTTCTGCTGTGCACGGGTCACTGCTACATAAAAGAGGCGGCGTTCTTCCTCAAGATCCGTCCGCGAATTCAGCGACTGGATGCTGGGGAAGAGATTTTCTTCCATCCCGACCACGTAAACATAGGGAAATTCAAGCCCTTTGGCAGCATGGATGG
Organism: uncultured Bacteroidales bacterium; assembly: GCA_903926565.1. Taxonomy (GTDB): domain Bacteria; phylum Bacteroidota; class Bacteroidia; order Bacteroidales; family FEN-979; genus CAIVAT01. The sequence goes on along the minus strand of CAIYJU010000125.1, from coordinate 3,981 downwards.
ACATCAGGGTCACCCGGTCAAGGTCGTCAGGGTTTCCTTTATCTGCATCGGTGATCAGGGCGATATCCTGCATGAATTCATCCAGTGTGCGAACAACATTGGCTTCTATTTCGCCGGTTTCGATATTTGTCCTTGGCGATTCCGAAAACTCCTTGATGGCGTTGAGCAACTCTTCCAGGTTTTCGAAACGGCTCACACCTTCAGGTGTCTTGTCATCGTACAACTCTTTCATCAGCCCTGAGGAACCGGCGATGTGTTTGGCCAGTTCGTAGGCGTTTTTTGAATTGAGCAGGGCTTTGAAACTTTTGATCATGGTCACGAACCCAAATACCTTCTGCGACGTGCCTTCCGGCAGGCGGATGTTGTTTTCGACAGGATTCTCGATGAGTTCGAAGATGCTCTTCTTGTGCTCATCCGCCAGGACCGTGAGCCGTTCCATGGTGGTTTTTCCGATTCCCCGGGCCGGAAAGTTGATGATGCGAAGGAGCGCATCTTCATCTTTGTGGTTGATGGTCAGGCGGAAGTAGGAGAGGAGGTCCTTTACCTCCTTGCGCTGGTAGAATGAAAGACCGCCATAGATTCTGCAGGGTATGTTGAGCCTGCGCAGCGCCTCCTCATGGGCGCGAGACTGGGCATTGGTGCGGTAAAGAATGGCAAAGGCGGTATTCTGCAGCTGGTTGTTCATCTTGTTTTCAAAGATCGACTGTGCCACCAGGTTTGCCTCCTCATTGTCGGAAGAAGCTTTGATCAGCTGGATGCGCGGGCCTTCCGCGTTGTCTGTCCATATCTCTTTGAAAATCTGGTTTTTATTGTGTTCAATGATCTTGTTTGCCGCGTTGACAATGGTTTTTGTTGACCGGTAATTCTGTTCCAGTTTAAATACCTGGTGATCGGGGTAATCCTTTTTAAAATTCAGGATGTTCTGGATGTTGGCCCCCCGGAATGCATAGATGCTTTGTGCATCGTCGCCCACCACGCAGATATTTTCATTGTTGGCAGCGAGGTTCTTTATAATAAGGTATTGTGCAAAGTTGGTGTCCTGGTATTCATCCACCAGGATGTACTGGAACTTCTGCTGATATTTGTACAATATGTCAGGAAAATCGCGCAGCAGGATGTTCATGTTGAATAGCAGGTCGTCGAAATCCATGGCAGATGCACGGCGCAGCCTTCCCTGGTATTGGGTGTATAACAGTCCGGTCTGGGGTTTTCCTGCAGAGGCGTCATATTCCTTTAACTCCGGACTTTCATTATACTCCTCCGCCGAAAGAAGGCTTGTTTTGGCCGATGAAATGCGGTGGAGGATGTATCCTGCCTGGTAAACTTTATCATCCAGGTTGTTTTCCTTGATCAGGTTCTTGATGACCCTTTTCGTATCGTCAGTGTCGTAGATGGTATAGTTCTGAGGATAGCCGAGCAGATGACCTTCTATACGCAGCACCCGTGCAAAAACCGAGTGGAAGGTTCCCATCCACACATTTTTTGCCTCTTCACCAACAAGGTGGATGATGCGTTCTTTCATCTCGCGGGCCGCTTTGTTGGTGAAAGTGAGTGCCAGGATATGAAACGGATCTACCCCTTTTTCAATAAGATGTGCCACGCGATAGGTGAGTGCCCGTGTTTTGCCGGAGCCTGCGCCGGCAATGACCATCACAGGACCTTCGGTCACGACAACTGCAGCCCGCTGGGCGTCATTAAGTTCGTTGAGAATGTTTGACATGATAAGAATTGGAGTGCAAAAATAAGATAAAATATCGATTGGTCGATTAGCAGCCCCAATCGTCGATCGTTAAATCGTCAATTCAATCGTAAATCGTCCAATCGTAATTTACGCCAACAATATTTCAGCCGGAATCTTTAGACCTTTGTATAAGGATTTTACCATTTTCAGCGTCAACTGTCTTTTCCTCCCTAATATTTCGCTCACCCTGCTCTGGCTTCCAATATATTTTGCCATATCCGATTTGGTCATATTCATCTGTTCCATTCTGAAAAGAATTGCATCAACCGGATCCGGGGGTAAAATCGGATAGTGTTTCATTTCGTAGGCTTCAACGATGGTGCAGAGCAGGTCTAATTCATCCCCGTCAGGGCTGTTCTTTTTAGCTCCCCACAACTTCTCAACTCTTCGAATTGCATCGTTATAGTCTTTCTCTGTTTTTATAGGTTTTATGTTCATTTTCAGATTGATTTTGCATCAATGTTGTCATATTGTTCGTGTGTACCGATAAACCGGATAAATATTACCTGAAATTCATAGTCAATCATCACAACAAGCCGGTATGCATTTCCTTTGATATTAAATACCACCCGTCCTTCCCCAATGATACTGGCATTCGCATACTGTTGTTTCAGTTCGTTTGGATTTGACCAACTGGCGCCTTTTGCATCATGATACCATGCCCTGAGGGAAACTTCTGAACCAGCAAAATCAGGCTGTTCCCAAAACTCACGGAGTGTTCTGAATGCAATAATTCTCATTCAGCAAAAGTACAATGAATTGTGATGTTTACCAAATTGGGAAGTACGAGTCTGTGAAAATCCCGGTCTGTTTTGGCGGAGGAGGGGCATGGGGATGGGGGCAAATAGCTCGCGATACATGGTAAGTAATTTTCAAGTTATATAGCCGGGAGATTTTGGGAGGATACTGGTACGTGATACAAATTGTGTCTCGTCCTGAAAGAAATTAAAGTGCAATTAAAGAAGATTGGTTTGTCGATGATCTGAATGCCCTGAGATTCAGGGTGTAATCCGGATAATTATCCCGAAACTTCTTGTATTTTGAAGGATTGTAACTGGTCTCTTCAAATTTTATTTCGAGGGCTTCACCTTTCCCTGGCCCTGATGTAAAAACAAAATCAACTTCATTTCCATCGGTGGTACGCCAGAAGCGGAGATTATCGTTGCCATGAAGCGTTCGTAAACGGATATAAGCATAATTTTCGATCAGCATCCCTTTATCAAGCCGCTGTTCAACAGGCAGGAATTGATTGAGCAAGGTGTTGCGGAATCCGGGGTCATGAAAAAACACCTTTGGCATTTTGGTAAGTTCCTTCCTAAGATTGTTATAAAATGGACGAAGAAGCTGAATGTGGAAACATTTTTGCAGCGTGTACAGATAATTTTCCAGGGCTGTAGTCGATATCCCGACTGTTCTGGACAATTCATTTGCGTTAACGAGTGATCCGGTTTGCTGTGCCAGAAGCATCAGGATTTTATAAAACTTACCCTGGTCATGAATGTTTGATTCGGCAATATCACGGTGCAGGTAAGAGCCAACGATTTCTTTAAGCAAAGCTGTCTTTTTTTTTACACTGCCGGCAACTACAACCGCAGGATACCCTCCGAAAGTAAGATATTCATTAAAATAACTCTCCAGTTCGTTCCGCTTTGCCGATAGATATTGATCGCTATTCCTGATTCGGTTCAATTCTTCCGGCATCGTACTTGCACCCGTTCGGAACAACAGGAATTCATCAAAATCAAGCGTGTATAACTCAAACAATTGTTTTCTGCCGGCCAGTGAATCCCTGAATTTACGATCAATGTAAAATGCACTGCTTCCGGTTGCAATGATCTTTACCTGAGAATGGTATTTATCGTATATCAGCTTCAGGAAGTTTGAAGGATCTTCAAGATACTGTATTTCGTCAATCAGTACAAATACTCTTTTCCGGGGTTTTCTGACGACAAAATCGAAGAGGTTTTCAGGATGTTGATTCAACCGCGCAAGAATTGTATGATCCTCAAGGGTCAATTGATAAACCTCTTCTGCTTTTTGTTTTAAGTGGTCACCAAGCTGCTCAAGCAAGGTGGTTTTACCACTTTGCCTTGGACCTGAAACAATCGTGAATTCCTTCTCGTAAAGGTGGTCAGCAAGGGCCTGAAATAACTTCCTTTTCAACGGTTCCATCCTGAAATATAAATTTCAGCAAAGATAATTATTATTTCATAAATTAAAAATATCCGATAATATTCATT
>CAIYJU010000124.1 GCA_903926565.1 uncultured Bacteroidales bacterium | reverse complement strand
GATGCCTGCTTTTTTAGGTGCAAGTTCAGAATTTATTCCATCATCAAATCTGCCTGAATACAACAATGAGGTATTGAAGTTAGATGACTTTACTTCAGATACGACCCTGGTTGGCTATATATTTGGAGGCATTCATAGTTCGGCTGCCAATATTTTCTGGATGAATGATGGTTCTCAGAGTAGTGCAGGCAGCCAAATTTTTAAAATTTACCTTGTAAAGAATTCTAAGTCGGGAATTCACAAACTGAACCCACAAAGTACTGGCACGCTGCATCTTCAGGTATACCCGGATATTGAAAATAAAAAGTTCGATTTTCATTTTAGTCTGGAGAGTAATTCAGAAGTTACGCTAACCATTGGTGATGCAAACGGAAGAATACTACAAAGTTCTGTTTTGAGAAATCTGAATCCAGGTATAAATTCAGCTTCACTTAACATGATGAATCTTTCAGAAGGTGCTTATTTCATTACCATTGAAACCACCTGTGAAAAAGCAGAACAGAAAATAATTATTGAACCTTAAGCCGCTGATCACATTTATATAAACCGGTCATCTGATTTTTTCGGGGAAAACTGGTCAACCTTGCCTGTCAGCCAACCCAACCGTAACCCCTGGATGTCGTCGATCATTGGCAGACAGGGCTTGATGTCACTGGTGAGCGGGTGGCAATCCTTTTTCTCCAATTCCCTGGATTGGCATATCTTCCGGTGAATTGAAAGGAGTATTTATGACCCCGGTTGATTATAAATAATTTGTTGCATACTAAACTGCAGTTTGAAAACAATTAAAAATTAAGGCATATTATGAACTTAAGTTCATGTAATTGTTAATTTTGCCATATTATGCCCCGACCTAAAAGGAAACGCAATGTAACGCATCCGCCCCGGATGGAGGGATTCAAACCTTTTGGGATCCCAATCTCTGACATTGAACCCGTTATTCTTTTTTTTGAAGAATATGAGGCGATCCGTTTATTGGATTATATGGGCATGACCCAGTTACAGGCAGCCCAGGAGATGGCAGTTTCGCGTCCAACCCTTACAAGGATCTATGAAAAAGCCCGCCGGACAATTGCCGAAGCTTTTGTTGATGGCAAAGCCATATTTATCGGGGGTGGAGATTATCATACAGACGAGTACTGGTATCGTTGTGAAGCTTGTCATAAACTGCTGATCAGTGAAAAGGCGATAAGATGCTGCTCTCATTGCGAATCGGATAAAATCAGACCCCTCACCGACAAGCCTCATGCGGCGGATCAGGAACATTGTGAAAACCTGCCGGGATTTTGCATTTGCCTGCATTGCAATTCAAAGATACCTCATCAGCCGGGGGTGCCTTGCAGGGAAAGTGTATGTCCCCGATGCGGAAAGAATATGATCAGAGAAAATAGTTATCATCATCAGCTATGCCTTAAACAGAAAGGAATCAGCAATGAAATTAATGATTCCCATTTGTAATTTCAGCCCCGGATAAACACCGATGCAGTTCAACGTACCAAGGCAGCCGATATTCTGGATTTATTGAAATCATATCCGGAAATCTTGTACAACTTTCATAAAATATCATAATAGTAAACAGAATAGATGCGAGTATATTTGTTTTCGGAGGGTGGAAATTCTTTCACTCATCTTAAAAAAAAGAAAATGAAAAGTCAAACGGCACTTATTACGTTGATTATGGTGATGAGTTTATTCATCTTATTATTAGTCTCCTGCAAGAAGGATACTGAAATTGCCCCAACAACAACGCCACTTGCAGATAGTGACAAAAATGCATTGCTATTTATGCTTGAGGAAGAAAAATTAGCCAGGGACACGTATATTTTTCTTTGGGAGAAATGGTCAATTACTCCATTTACCAATATTAAAAGCAGCGAACAATCACACATAGATGCATTGGCCCAGGTATTGACCTCTTACGGTATTCAATACACCATTTTGCCAGCAGGTCAGTTTGCAGATTCAGTCCTTTTAAACTACTACAATCAGTTTGTTATCAACGGATCAATCAGTTCGGCCAATGCACTGCAAATCGGTGCAACAATTGAAGATTTGGACATTTCAGCCCTGGATAAATATACTGCCCAATCAACAAATGCAACCGTAATCAATGTTTATAATAGTTTAAAATGTGGTTCACGCAATCACTTACGAAGCTTTGTAAGTGCAATTGTTAGTGCGGGAGGCAGTTATGCGCCTCAGTTCATATCACAGGATTACTACAATGAAATTATCAGCAGCAGTAACGAGAAATGCAACTGAAAAATTCCTCAATATCATTAATACATTTCTTCTCAGCAATATCTTTTGTAACTGCTCAGGGTCTCACTAAGATCAGGAAAAAATCGAATATGTCAATGGCCGGAAGGTGAGGTCCGGTCCCATTACCGGACCTCACCTTCTGTTGGTAATCCTCCTGCTGCGTTATGCTGATGCCTTCTAAAATCACCCGCAAGGGTTGGGAAAGAGGCACTTTCAACACCTTCATTTTTCCCGGGAATGAAAATACCGAAATTCCTTAGAAACCAGAATCCCTGAAAATTAAGAATGGAACTGCCTGTGTAATCCTTTCCACGAAGACATGAGGACCTACAATAATAAGGAAATCTATTTATTAATGCTGTGGTTCTCCACATGCTTCATGATGATTGCAGGTTTGCCCGCCGTCATTTATTTCACCATTTAAATAATTGATAACAACCTCTTCAGCAGGTCCCGAACAACCACGAATAACCTCAATACCTTCAGTATAAAGGTGATGAATCGCACCGCCGCCAATATTTCCGGCAAGCATCAGTGTAACTCCTTCACTGGCCAGAACTGCTCCAATACCCGACTTACAGCCACAACCTTCATCAGCTTTGATAACGGTACGATCAACTATCTGGTTATCGGGGTTGACGGTAAATACGGCAAAATTTTCGGAATGACCAAAATGTTCGTTAACAAATCCGTTGTGAAATGGGATCGCGATTTTCATAGCCAGGTAGTTTTAAGTTATCAGTTAGAGGTGCAAAAATAGGCAAAATTGGATTGTTATGAACAAATGTTCATTAATTTTATTCTGTTATTTACGGTTCAGCAATTTTTTTCTGACACGATCTGACTATCGGCTGGTTAAACAGGAACCGAACCGGAAGGAGATAACCTCCCTACATAAAGAATGGTGTTTGCCGGATAGAATATGTGTAGAAAACTACCGGAATCAGTAAAACCAGGGCAATGAGAATCTATATGAGTCTTTCAGCTTCCTATTGAGAAAATTGGTGAATTTCTGTGTTATCATCGAACTGTGGAGTGTGCAATAGGAAATCCATATTATGGCCAGTAACATATATTTCATTTTGCGAAGTTAGGTGATTCAATGGAAATGGAATTTTTCCTTCAAACGATCAACCGCATAATACACCACCGGAACCAGGTAAACCGTCAGGATTAGTGAAGACAGTAATCCGCCGATGATGACCCATGCCAGTCCGTTTTTCCATTCACTGGCGGTTCCTTTTGCGAGCGCGATCGGCAACATCCCGATCACCATCGAAAGGGTGGTCATTAGAATGGGCCTCATGCGCTCTTTCCCTGCCATGATCAATGCTTCCAAGACACTTTTACCCTGCGCTTTTAACTGGTTGGTAAAGTCTACAATCAAAATGGCATTTTTTGCGACCAGCCCCATCAACATGATTAAACCGAGCAATGAAAACAAACTCAGATTACTCATCGTTAAGTTCAACGCGAGAAAAGCACCGATTACTGCTACCGGGATGGAGAACAGCACGACAAACGGGTAGATGAAACTATCGTATAAGGCTACCAGGACCAGATAGATCAGCAGGAAGGAAATGATTAAAACAGATCCGAGTGCCCCGAAACTATCATTCTGTCTTTTAATGTCACTGCCCCACGTCATCTCTACGCCTGCAGGCAATGGATTCTTTTTAAGCCAGGCCACCACGTCGTCGGCCACGGTTCCCGAAGGCCTGCCCAGGGCCTCTGCCGTCAGTGTCACAGCCGGTTGCCGGTCTTTTCTTTCCAGTAAAGACGGGGAGTTGTCCTGAACCACTTCCGCAAATTGCTTTACCTCAATGGGCATGCCCGTTGGGTTTACAATGGTCAGCCTGTTGACATCTTCAAAATTTTCACGGTTGAAATCATCCAGCCGGATTCTTACAGGATATTCCGTCCCGTTTTCGGTTAACGTCGCATCGTCGTTGCCTGTAAAGGCGCTTCTGATGTTCATTCCCACATAGG
>CAIYJU010000123.1 GCA_903926565.1 uncultured Bacteroidales bacterium | reverse complement strand
GGGATGTCGGGTATCCAGGAATGGTTGTCTTTCTTTTTCAAATCTCCACAGTCTGCACCCGGTTTAGTTCCAATACATGATTTATTCAGGCAACTGATGAAACTCGAAAATACCCTGCGCCATCTGCAGGGAGAAAGTCTTATCACACACCTTGGACTTGATTACTATGAAAAGTAGCGCGATGCCAGTATGGAAGCTGATCGTTTCCGGATTTGGATTGGGGTTCATTCCAGTTGCTCCTGGAACCATGGGCGCCCTTGGCGCCCTGGTTCCCGCAACCCTGATCCTCCGTTACACACCTCATCCTTATCTGATACTGGGAAGCCTCGTGATGGTCTTTACGATCCTGGGCGTTATTGGCTCAAATAAACTTCAACATCAATGGGGGAAAGATCCATCCCGCATTGTGATAGATGAAATGGTTGGGATGTGGATCAGCCTGTTGTGGATTGGAGGGGGATGGATTCCGATGATATCAGCATTTATCCTCTTCAGGTTCTTTGATATCGTAAAACCATTGGGGATCCATAAAACAGAACAACTCCCGGGAGGTACAGGGGTTATGGCCGACGATATCCTGGCAGGGATTTATGCAAATCTGCTGCTGCAAATTGCATTCAGAATAATTCCGGGTTTGATATGACAAAGCAAACGCTGACCAAATTCCTCAGGGCCCAGATATCCTCACTGATCTCTACAATTGTAGATTTTGGAGTTACGATTTTTTTGAAGGAACTATTCGGAGTGTGGTACCTGTTCAGCACATCGGTTGGATCAATCCTTGGCGGGATGACAAACTTTTCAATTGGACGACAATGGGTTTTTAAGGCGGCAGGATGGTCCACGGGATCACAGGCCGTGCGCTATCTGCTTGTATGGGGAGGCAACATTTTCCTGAATATCGGCGGGATGTGGCTATTGACAAGCATAGGGAATTTTAACTATATGAATTCGAAAATTTTTACCACAGTATTTGTAGGAATCTTTTTCAACTATTTGTTGCAAAACACATATGTTTTCAAATTCAATCATGAAAGCCGGAAAACAGCATCTATATAACTTCTGTTTACTCATGGTGATGTTCTTCCCGTTTTTTGGTGAAGCACAAATTACCGGTGTAGTTATTGTCAAAGGAAGAATAACCAATGCTGTTACCAATGAACCGTTACCGTTTGTAAATGTTGTTTTTGTAAAAACCAACACCGGGACTGTCACAGATATCGACGGGAATTTCATCATTACAGGGAAAAAGTATTCCAATAAGATCCAAATTTCCTGTATGGGATTCGAAACTGTTGAATTACCATTTCTTCCCGGGCAACCCCAACCAATTAACATTCATTTGAAACCCCGGACCCAACAACTGAGTGAGGTTGTGGTGAAACCAACTAAAAGCCGCTATAGGAACAAAGATAGTCCTGCCGTTGCCCTAATCGGCCAGGTTATAGCACACAAGGATGGAAACCGTAAGGAAAAACTGTACGCCTACAGTTATGAAAAATATGAAAAAACTCAATTCGCCCTAAGCAACCTCACCGAGAAATTCAAAAACCGCAAGGTTCTCAAGAAATTCAAATTCATTTTCAACAATGTTGACACAACAAAACTCAAGGGAAAAGAGATCCTGCCTTTATTCCTGAAGGAGACCCTCTCTGATTATTACTTTCAGAGATCGCCGGAGGCAAGCCGTGAGGTGATCAAGGCAAATAAAATGGTGACTTTCGAAGGATACCTCAATAATAAGGGAATGACAGAGTACATCAAATATATGTACCAGGATATCAATATCTATGATAATGACATTGCCTTTCTGACCAACAATTTTTTAAGTCCGATCGCTTCCAGCGCTCCTTCGTTTTACCGTTTTTTTATCATGGATACCGTTCTGGTTGACAGCATTCGTTGCTATAAAATGCTGTTTGCCCCCCGGAACAAAACCGACCTGTTGTTCCAGGGATTTCTATTCATCACAGCCGACAGCAACTATGCAGTAAAAAAAATCGAAATTTCAATACCATCGGAAATAAATCTTAACTGGGCGAAAGAGGTTAAAATCGTCCAGAATTTTTCAAATGTCGGAAATGACAGCTGGATGCTGACAAGTGACATGATTGGCATCGATTTCGGACTGGCAAAGGACAAACTGGGAATTTATGGAGAGCGCGCCGTTTCTTATAGAGATATCCGGTTAAATCTGCCCATTTCTGATACAATCATTCAACAAGAAAACGTGGTTGAGCTCGACAGCTCCAACTGGCGCGACGCAAACTATTGGGCGCTCCACCGGCATGATTCACTAACGAAGACTGAGAGCGGTACCTATGCAATGATCGACAGCGTGAAGCAGCTGCCGTTGTTTAAAAGCTTCATGAACATCACCATGCTGCTTGTTGCCGGATACAGAGATCTGGGATATTTTGAAATTGGTCCCATCAACACGTTTTACAGTTACAACCCGGTTGAAGGTTATCGTTTGCGTGTTGGCGGGCGGACCACTGATAAGCTCAGCAAACGGGTCAACCTGGAAACTTATGTTGCTTATGGGTTTACTGACCAAAAAGTCAAATATTACCTGGGATCCACCTTTTCACTGACGAAGCAGTCGATTTTTGAGTTCCCGGTAAAATCCCTCAGGGTGTGCATCCAGGATGAAACAAAAATCCCGGGGCAGGAGCTCCAATTCGTTCAAGAGGATAATTTCCTGCTCTCTTTCAAGCGTGGTGTTAACAACAAACTCTTTTACAATAAATCTTTCCGGCTTGAGCATCTCAACGAATTTAAGAACCATTTTTCATTCAATATCGCCTACCAGTTTTTACGCCAGCGCCCGGGTGGGGATCTCTATTTCAATAGCGTTGATTACCTTCAGCATACCAATGCCCCCGACTATATCGATATTTCTGAAGTCGCAGTGACTCTGAGATTTGCACCGAATGAACACTTCTACCAGGGAAAACAATACCGTATACCCATGGCAAACAAATACCCGGTAACACAACTTCAGCTGACCTACGGTTCGAAATTTCTGCAAAATGATTATGATTACCTAAATGTAAAACTCAGTGTAAGCAAACGTTTTTATATTTCGGTACTGGGCTATACTGATGTCATTTTGGAGGGAGGGAAGATATTTGGCAAGGTTCCCTATCCGTTGCTTTTCATTCACCGGGCCAATCAGACTTACTCATACCAGATTGCCTCCTATAATCTCATGAATTTCCTGGAGTTTGTCAGCGATGAATATATATCCCTGAACATAGACCACTGCTTCAACGGATTTTTCTTCAACAAGATCCCACTGATTAAAAAGCTTAAGTGGAGGGAATTTGTTGCGGCCAAGGTCATTTTCGGGAGGCTGACAACTTTAAACAATCCCAGCGACAATCCTGACCTCTTCCGTTTTCCTGTTGATCCTTTCGGATTACCCGGAGAAACATCCGGGACTCCGGTAACATTTGCCCTCAATGAAGGACCCTATGTAGAGGTGAGTGCCGGGATCGGAAACATACTGAAGTTATTCAGGGTTGAATTTGTCAAGCGACTGACATATCTCGATCATCCTTTAGTGTCCAACTTCGGCATCAGGGTGAGATTCAAATTTGATTTCTAAAAACAAATAGCGATGAAAACAAAAGCACAATTATTGATTTACAGGCTAATCCAGCCATTAGTAAAATTCCTGATCCGAATACGGGTCACCCCCAACATGATCACGACCATCGGGTTTATACTTAACATCCTTGCGGCTATTGTGATGGTCTATGGCGCCGATCATGGTGCTAAAGGCGACCTTACCCCATTGGGATGGGGCGGGGCCCTGATCCTCTTTGCCGGATTTTTCGACATCCTCGACGGCCGCCTTGCCCGTGAAGGCAAGATGGAAACCCCGTATGGCGCCCTGTACGATTCGGTGCTCGATCGCTACAGCGAACTGGTAATGTTTTTGGGGATCTGTTATTTCCTTGTGGCCCATCATTATTTTCTCGGGTCGCTGTTTGGATTTATCGCCCTCATTGGCTCAATGATGGTGAGCTATATAAGGGCACGGTCGGAAGGTATCGGCGTGCAATGCAAGGGTGGTTTAATGCAGCGTCCGGAACGCATAGTCATCATTGGGACTTCAGCCTTGGTTTGCGGAATTGTTTCCTACTGGTCGGGTGGCAATCAAAAGACCTTTGCTCCCTGGTTCTCCTTTGCCATCATTGAGACCAT